>NZ_JASKYR010000679.1:0-3805 GCF_041028215.1 Streptomyces flavofungini | reverse complement strand
GTCGTCGCCAGTGCCTCGTGGAACGCGCGCTCCGCCGCTTCCGGGGTCCCGGCGGACAGGGCCTTCTCCCCGTCGGCGCAGGACTGTTCCGCATGGTCGTGTCCCGTGTCCGCGATCTGCGCAGTCACAGTCAGCCCCCGATCCACGGCGAGCGCGACGCCGCGTGCTCCGGCCGGCGGGTCAGCCGGCGGCCTCGTCAAGGATGGAGCGCCAGCGTCCCTGGGCGCGGTCGTAGTGCAGCGGTCCCGTCGAGAAAGCCGTCAGGTCGAGGCCGACGAGCCGTTCGTACGCCTCGGCGGGCAGGTCGGCCTCCAGGACGATGCTCAGGCCGCCCACCGGGTCCTGGAGCAGCAGCGGCCGCGCCTCGCCCGGGTCGTCCGGCGACGCGGGGCGCGCCAGTTTCCGTACGAGCCCCTTGAACGCCGCGTACGCGTCCTTGACCGCCTCCGCGCCCAGACCGCTGAGGAACGCCTGCAACGGCAGTGAGGCCAGGACCAGCCAGGGGACGTCCGCGGCGCCGCGGTGGCCGAGGGTGCGGCGGACGCGGACGGGCGGGGCGCCGAGCCCGGCGAGCGCGGCGACCAGTTCCTCGGCGAGGTCGTCGGGGACCTCTTGGTCGAGGAGGAGCTCCGCGCGCGGCGGCACGTCGGTCATGGCGGCTGTTCCTTCCGGGGACGTGCACCGCAGCCTAGAGGCGTGAGCCGAGCGCCCGGGGGGAAACCGGTGATTCACGGGGACGGCCGCCGCCCCGGCGTGGCGCATTCACGCCACCGCCCCCGCGCCCCGTGCGCCCGCGGTGCGCCCCTTCACGCCCCTGATTCACGCGATGGTGCGATCATCTGCGGCCGCGCGGATGGCGCCGGAGGGCCCCGGGTAGGGCCGGGCCATGACGCAGCCGTTCGAACTGCCGGCCTTCTACATGCCGTACCCGGCGCGGCTCAACCCCCACCTCGACGAGGCGCGCGCGCACTCGGCGCGGTGGGCCCGCGACATGGGCATGCTGGAAGGTTCCGGCGTCTGGGAGCAGAGCGACCTCGACGCACACGACTACGGATTGTTGTGCGCGTACACCCACCCCGACTGCGACGGCCCCGCGCTGTCGCTGATCACCGACTGGTACGTGTGGGTCTTCTTCTTCGACGACCACTTCCTCGACAGGTACAAACGCAGCCAGGACCGCGCCGCGGGCAAGGCCCACCTGGACCGGCTCCCCCGCTTCATGCCGATGGACCTCACGACCCCCGTGCCCGAGCCGGAGAACCCGGTGGAGGCGGGCCTCGCCGACCTGTGGGCGCGCACGGTGCCCGCGATGTCCGCCGACTGGCGCCGCCGCTTCGCCGAAGCCACGGAACACCTGCTCAACGAGTCCCTCTGGGAGCTGTCCAACATCAACGAGGGACGGATCGCCAACCCCGTCGAGTACATCGAGATGCGCCGCAAGGTGGGCGGCGCCCCCTGGTCGGCGGGGCTCGTGGAGTACGCGACCGCCGAGATCCCGGCGGCCGTCGCGGGGACCCGGCCGCTCCGGGTCCTGATGGAGACCTTCTCCGACGGCGTCCACCTGCGCAACGACCTCTTCTCCTACCAGCGCGAGGTCCAGGACGAGGGCGAACTGAGCAACGGCGTCCTCGTCCTGGAGACCTTCTTCGGCTGCACGACGCAGGAGGCAGCCGACACGGTCAACGGCATCCTGACCTCACGCCTGCACCAGTTCGAGCACACCGCCCTCACCGAAGTGCCCGCGCTCGCCCTGGAGAAGGGCCTCGCACCGCCCGAGGTCGCGGCCGTCGCCGCGTACACACGGGGCCTCCAGGACTGGCAGTCCGGCGGCCACGAGTGGCATCTGCGCTCCAGCCGGTACATGAACGAGGGCGCCCTCGACACCTCGCCGCTCGCCGGGCCCACCGGCATCGGCACCTCGGCGGCGGACATCGGCGCGCTCCTCTCCGACACCGGGGCGGAACGGTTCCGCGCCTACACCCACGTGCCGTTCCAGAAGGTGGGCCCCTCGCTGCTGCCCGACTTCGAGATGCCGTTCCCGCTCCGCCTCAACCCCCATGTCGACGCGGCCCGGCGGCACGTGACCGCCTGGTCGCACGCCATGGGCATCCTGGCGGAGGGCGTCTGGGACGAGGACCGGCTCGACGCCTGCGACCTCCCGCTCTGCGCGGCGGGCCTGGACCCCGACGGCAGCCCGGAAGCGCTCGACCTCAGCTCGCAGTGGCTCGCCTGGGGCACCTACGGCGACGACTACTACCCCCTCGTCTTCGGCCACCGCCGTGACCTCGCCGCCGCGCGGATCTGCACCGAGCGCCTCGCCGGGTGCATGCCGACCGGCGTGCCCAGGGGCGAAGGGGCGGCCGAAGCCGTCACCGTCCCCGCCAACGGCCTGGAGCGCGGCCTCACCGACCTGTGGCCGCGCACCACACGGAACATGACGGGACGTCAGCGCGAGGCCTTCAGGCACACCGTCGTCGTCATGATGGAGAGCTGGCTGTGGGAGCTCGCCAACCAGGTGCAGAACCGTATCCCCGACCCGGTCGACTACCTGGAGATGCGCCGTGCCACCTTCGGCTCCGAACTGACCATGCGCCTGTGCCGCATGGGCCACGGCCCCTCGGTGCCTCCCGAGGTCTACCGCAGCGGCCCCGTCAGGTCCCTGGAGAACGCCGCCATGGACTACGGGATGCTCGTGAACGACGTCTTCTCGTACCAGAAGGAGATCGAGTACGAGGGCGAGATCCACAACGGCATCCTGGTCGTCCAGAACTTCTTCGGCTGTGACTACCCGGCCGCGCTCGGCATCGTCCACGACCTGATGACCCAGCGCATGAGGCAGTTCCAGCACGTCGCCGCGCACGAGTTCCCCGTCCTGTACGAGGACTTCCGGCTCTCGGCCCAGGCGCGCGCCACCCTGGACGGCTACGTGGTGGAGCTTCAGAACTGGATGGCGGGCATCCTCAACTGGCACCGCGCGTGCCGCCGTTACGCGGCCGACGAGCTGGCCGGGCGGACGCACCGTTTCGTGCCCGACCTGGCGCCGAAGGCCCCCTCGCTCACCGTGCCGCGCTGACGCCCGGCTTCTCGGCGCCCACGCGCGCGTGCAGGACGGCGGCTCGGGCCAGCGCCCGTACGACCGGGTGCGGCCGCGAGCCGTCACCGGCCAGCTCGGGCTGGAAGAGCGTGGCCATGAAGAAGGGATGGCCCGGCAGCTCCGCGATCCTCGGCTCGCCCGCCTCGTCCGCGCCGGTGAACCGCAGACCGTGCGCGCGCAGGGTGTCCAGGTGCGCACTGGGACCGTACGAGCAGTGGTAGCGCTCGACCGACGTGGGCGCGCCGATGACGGACTCGGCGAGCGAACCCGGGGTGACCGTCACCGTCCCCTCGTGGCCGACCAGCGAGCAGGCGAGCGGCGTGATGAGCAGGTCGTCGGCGTCCGGGTCGTTCTCGGCGTGCGCGACACCGGTAAGACCGCAGACGTCACGGGCGAATTCGAGCAGCGTGTGCTGGAATCCGCCGCAGGTCCCGAGGAAGGGCACCCCGTCCTCGCGGGCCGTGCGGATGGCGGCCAGCGCGCCCGCCTCGCTGCGGTAGGGGCTGCCCGGCAGCACCCAGACCGCGTCGAAGCCCCGTACGGCACCGGGCTCCTCCGCGTCCTCGGTCGTGATCCAGTACGCGTCGAGGCAGAGACCGTCGCGGTCGGCCAGGGCCTGCAGGAGGAGCGGTACGCGGCTGTGCGACGCGACGTTGGGGGAGCGGTCGCCCACGAGGGCGATACGGGCGGGCGCCGAGGTGGGCGGTGGGG
>NZ_JASKYR010000678.1:0-4374 GCF_041028215.1 Streptomyces flavofungini | reverse complement strand
GCCCGGTGTCGAGGCGTACGAGAGCGGGGTCAAAGCCGAGGCCTTCGTACGGGACGCGGCGGGGCGGGCGGTGCGGGGTGTCGTGTGGTCCGGCGACTCGGTCTATCCGGATTTCACCGACCCGCGCGCGCGGAAGTGGTGGTCCGGGCTCTATGAGGAGCGTCTGAACCAAGGGTTCGCGGGATTCTGGCACGACATGAACGAGCCGGTGTCGTTCGCCGCGTTCGGTGAGGCGACGCTGCCCCGTTCCGCTCGGCACTCCATGGAGGGGCGTGGCGGGGACCACCGGGAGGCGCACAACGTGTACGGCCTCGCGATGGCCCGTGCCGGGTACGACGGGATGCGCTCGCTGCTGCCCGAGACGCGCCCCTTCTTGTTCTCGCGTTCGGGATGGGCGGGAATGCAGCGCTACGGAGGCACGTGGTCCGGTGATGTCTCCACGGGGTGGCCGGGGCTGCGGGCGTCGCTGTCGCTGGTGCTCGGGCTCGGCCTGTGCGGTGTTCCGTACTCGGGTCCCGATGTGGGCGGCTTCGACGGAAGCCCGTCCCCGGAGCTGTATCTGCGCTGGTTCCAGCTGGGCGCCTATCTGCCGTTGTTCCGTACACACGCGGCGATCGACGCGGGGCGGCGCGAACCCTGGGAGTTCGGGGCGGAGGTGCTTGAGCACGCGCGCGTGGCGCTCGGTGAACGCAGGCGGCTGCTGCCCTACTTCGTGACGCTCGCGCATCTCGCGCGGCGTACGGGCGCTCCCTATGTACGGCCCTTGTGGTGGGGTTCCCCCGACGACAGGGCGCTGCGCGACTGCGAGGACGCGTTCCTGCTCGGGGACTCCCTGCTGGTGGCGCCGGTCCTGGAGGAGGGCGCGAGGGAGCGGACGGTGCCGTTGCCGCGCGGGCGCTGGTACGACACGGCGACGGGCAGGGCGTACGAGGGGCCGGGGCGGGTCCGCCTGGAGGCTCCGCTGTCGCGTGTGCCGGTGCTCGCGCGCGCGGGCACGGTGCTACCGGTGCGCGACAGCGACGGCATCGCGCTGGAGGCGTGGGCGCCGGTCCGCGGCGGGACCGGCGGCGGCCTGGTGGTCGCGGACGCGGGCGACGGCTGGGAGGAGGCGGAACTCGAACGCTTCACGACCCGCTGGAGCGCGGGCCGTGTGCTCGTCGAGAGGGAGGGCGCCGAGGGCCCGGTCGTGCCGGAGCGTCCGGTGCGGGTCCGCGGCCTCGGTGCCTGAGCGGTGCCACCGCTGACCGCGCCCCCGACGCCACGCCTCAGCAGCCACCTACGACCTCAGATGTAGCGCCCCTCGAACCACGCGCGCGCGGCCAGGGTGTGCAGCGGAAAGGCCAGTTCCTCCGCGCGGCGCAGGACGTGCCAGCCCTCCGTCTCGTCCGTGGGCGCGGTGACCGGCAGGTCGGCCGTCGGGCGCTCGGGGAGGAGGCCGAAGAGCAGGAGGTAGCCGTCGGGCGCGCTCATGGCGTCGGCCAGGCGGACGTCGCGGCTCTGGGCGCAGATGCCCGTCTCTTCCTTGAGTTCGCGCACGACGGCGTTCCGCCAGTCCTCCCGGTCGTCGATGAAGCCGCCGGGCAGGACGACGCCGCCGGGGGAGGGAGCGATGGTCCGGGTCACGACGACCAGACCGGTGCCCTGGGTGTCGTAGACGGGCTGGAGTGCCACTGCCACGGGCAGCGGATTTCGGTAGGCCACGGCTCCGCAGGCGGCGCAGGTGCGGGGCCAGCCCGAGACGTGGCCTTCGTAGGGTGCTCCACAGCTCGAACAGTGGGAGCCCTGGACGGAGTTGGCGTGTGGGGATGCGGACACGCCGCGGACTGTATCCGATCTTCGTGGCGTCGGGCTTCCCTGGTGGGCCATGGTCCTGATAGACGCAGGGGGCATGACAGCTTTTGTCCCCGCTCTGCGGAACCTCGCCGTGTCCGCCGCCGCCCTGCTGGCCGTGGCGGCCGCCCCCTCCCCCGCGCACGCGACGCCCGGGGCCACGCATGGAAAACCCGAACCAAAAGCCCCGAAGGAGTTCGTCGCGCTGCGTGACATCGACCCGACGATCATCCAGGAGATGCGGTACACCACCCCGCACAATTTCGTGGGTGAGCCCATCGACGGCTACAAGAAGCCCCTGTGCATCCTCACCGAGCCCGCGGCGAAGGCGCTGCACAAGGCCCAGCGCTCGCTCCTGCGCAAGGGCTACTCCCTGAAGGTCTACGACTGCTACCGGCCCCAGCGGGCCGTCGACCACTTCGTGCGCTGGGCGGCGGACCTGCGGGACGAACGGATGAAGAAGGAGTTCTATCCCCATGTCGACAAGTCCCGCCTCTTCGAGGACGGCTACATCGCGGAGAAGTCCGGGCACAGCCGTGGCTCGACGCTGGATCTGACGGTCGTGCGGCTTCCGGCGCTGCCCACGCGCCCGTACATCCCCGGGGAGCGCCTGAAGCCGTGCTTCGCGCCCAAGGGCGAGCGCTTCCCCGACAACTCGATCGACATGGGGACGGGGTTCGACTGCTTCGACACGCTGTCGCACACGGACGACCCGCGCATCGGGGGCAGGCAGCGCGCCCACCGGGACCTGCTGCGGAACGCGCTGGCCGAGCAGGGGTTCGTCAACCTGCCGGAGGAGTGGTGGCACTACACGTACAAGCCCGAGCTGTTCCCTGACACCTACTTCGACTTCCCCGTCTCGCGGAGGTCGCTGACGGGCAAGTAGCGGCGGCCCGAGGGGACGGCCCCCTGACGGATGACGGGCAACCGTGGCACACTCCTGACGACCCGTCAGCTATGGCCGTCAGTCAGGAGGAGTCTTGACGCGCACGCGTACACCCGTAGTGGCCGACTGGTTCGCCGGTGAGGGGGAGGACTTCCGTCTGCTGGGCACGCGCTGCCTGACGTGCGCCGCCGTGTTCTTCCCCCGCGAGGACGGCCATTGCCGCAATCCCGGCTGCGGGGGCGGTGATCTCGCCGAGGTGCCGCTGTCGCGGCGCGGGCGCGTCTGGTCGTACACCGACGGCCGCTACCGCCCTCCCGCCCCCTACGTCTCGGACCCGGAACTTCCGTGGGAGCCCTACACGTTGATCGCTGTGGAGCTGGCCGCGGAGCGCATGGTGGTGCTCGGTCAGGCGGCTCCCGGCGTCCACGTCGGTGATCTGGAGGTCGGCATGGAGGTGGAGGTCGTCCCCGGCGTGCTGCACGAGGACGGCCGGACGATCTGGACGACCTGGCACTGGCGGCCCGTGGAGGTGAGCGCATGACCGGCGAGGTGGCGGTGCTCGGCGCGGGCATGCACCCCTGGGGCAAGTGGGGACGCGGTTTCGTCGAGTACGGAGTGGTGGCGGCCCGCGCGGCGCTCGCGGACGCCGGGGTCGACTGGCGCTCGGTGGGCTCGATCGTCGGCGCGGACACGGTCAGGGGCGGCTATCCGGGGTACGTGGCGGGTGCCACGTTCGCCAGGGCGCTCGGCTGGCAGGGGGCGCGGGTGACGAGCGTGTACGCGGCGTGCGCGTCCGGGGCCCAGGCCATCTCCACCGCGCGTACGCAGATCCTCGCGGGCATGGCCGACGTGGTCCTGGTGGTCGGTGCCGACGCGGCTCCCAAGGGGTTCTTCAGGCCCGCGGGCGGTGAGCGGCCCGATGATCCCGACTGGCTGCGCTTCCGGGTCCTCGGGGCGACCAACCCGGCCTACTTCGGGCTCTACGCACGGCGCCGGATGGCCGTGCACGGTGACACTCTCGACGACTTCGCGCAGGTCAAGGTGAAGAACGCGGCAGCGGGCGCACTCAATGAGTACGCGCGCTACCGCAAGCCCGTCAGCGCCGAGGAGGTCGCCGCCTCGGCCGTGGTCGCCGATCCACTGCGGCTGCTCGACATATGCGCCACCTCGGACGGCGCGGCCGCCCTCGTCCTGTCCAGCATGGAGTTCGCGCGGCGGCACGGGGCGGCCGATCCGGTGCGCGTCCGCGCGGTCTCCACCGTCACACCGACCTATCCGAACACGGTGCTCGACCTGCCGGACATCGCCACGGACTCGGCCGCCGCCGTCGCCCCCGCCGACCGGACCTTCCGTGCGTCCATCGCGCGTGCGGCGTACGAAGAAGCGGGCATAGGCCCCGAAGACGTGTCCCTGGCCGAGGTCTACGACCTCTCCACCGCGCTGGAACTCCAGTGGTACGAGGATCTGGGGCTCTGCGGCCCCGGTGAGGGGGCCAAGCTGCTGCGGGACGGGGTAACCGCGCCGGGCGGACGGGTGCCGGTGAACACCAGCGGCGGCCTCGCCGCCTTCGGGGAGGCGGTGCCCGCGCAGGCCATCGCCCAGGTCTGCGAGCTGACCTGGCAGTTGCGGGGCGCGGCCGGGGTCAGGCAGGTGACGGG
>NZ_JASKYR010000677.1:0-3478 GCF_041028215.1 Streptomyces flavofungini | reverse complement strand
CTCTGGGTCGGTGACTCCGACGGCGTGGAGATCCGCGTCCGCCCGGAGCCGGCCACCGGCGCGGACCGAGCCGGGGGCGTCGCGCTCCCCGGCGGACTGCGCCTGGAACTGGTCAGCCCCGGCGACGAGACCCCGCCCCGCGGGACCCTGCCCGAGGCGCCCCAGGCCGCCCTGTCCGCCGAGGCCACCGCCACGGCGGCGGTGAACGCGGGGCTCGTCCCGATCGGCGCCTCCGTCATCCCGGAACTGACGAAGCAGCAGACCGAGGCGGGCCTGACGGCCACCCTGAGCGCGGGCGCCGCCAAGGCGAAGCCCTACATCGGACCCCGGCCGCGCATCGTCACCCGCAAGGGCTGGGGCGCGGACGAGAAGCTGCGCGAGAAGAACTTCGCGTACACCAAGACCGTGAAGGCGGCCTTCCTGCACCACACCGCTTCGGGCAACAACTACACCTGCGCACAGGCCCCGTCGGTGCTCCGCAGCATCTACCGCTACCACGTCAGGAGCAGCGGCTGGCGCGACTTCGGCTACAACTTCGCGATCGACAAGTGCGGAAACATCTACGAAGGCCGTGCCGGAGGTGTGGCCAAGCCGGTCCTCGGGGCCCACACTCTCGGTTTCAACACCGACACCACGGGCGTCGCCATCATCGGCTCCTACGGCACGAAGAACCCGCCGAAGGCGGCCGTGAACGCGGTCTCGCGCCTGGTGGCCTGGAAGCTCGGTCTGCACGGCCGCAATCCGAGCGGAACGACCACACTGAAGTCCGCCGGTGGCAACCTGTACAAGAAGGGCACGAACGCCAGGCTCAAGGTGATCTCCGGTCACCGGGACGGTTTCGCCACGGCGTGTCCCGGCGCCCGCCTCTACAAGAAGCTCGGCACGACCCGGTCGGCATCGGCCAAGCTCCAGGGCCGCTGAAACCGCACCCGTACCCGCACGGCACGAATCGCACGTTCTGCACGATCTGCACAGCCGTCTGCATACACTGGCCGGCCGAAACTCAAGTTCGGCCGGCCCCAGCAGGAAGCAGAGACGACAGGTGACAGAAGCGATCCTCCTGGTCGGCGGCAAGGGAACCCGGCTGCGACCGCTCACGGTCCACACCCCCAAGCCGATGGTTCCGGCGGCGGGCGTCCCGTTCCTCACCCACCAGCTCGCGCGGGCCCGCGCGGCGGGCGTGGAACACATCGTCCTCGCCACCTCCTACCTCGCCGAGGTGTTCGAGCCCTACTTCGGCGACGGCTCGGCGCTCGGCCTCCACATCGAGTACGTCACGGAGACCGAACCGCTCGGCACCGGCGGCGCCATCCGCAACGTGGCGTCGCGGCTGCGGTCCGGCCCCGACGAACCGGTCCTGATCTTCAACGGCGACATCCTCACGGGCCTGGACATCCGCGCCCTCGTGGCCACCCACGAGACCTCGGGCGCGGACGTCTCCCTGCATCTGACCCGGGTCGACGACCCCCGGGCGTACGGTCTTGTCCCCACCGACAGAACCGGCCGGGTCACCGCCTTCCTGGAGAAGCCGCAGACCCCCGAGGAGATCGTCACCGACCAGATCAACGCGGGAGCGTACGTCTTCCGCCGCTCGGTCATCGACACGATCCCCACGGGCCGTCCCGTCTCGGTCGAACGCGAGACCTTCCCCGACCTGCTCTCCACCGGCGCCCACCTCCAGGGCATGGTCGACTCGACGTACTGGCTCGACCTGGGCACGCCCCAGGCGTTCGTACGCGGCTCCGCCGACCTCGTCCTCGGCCGCGCCCCGTCCCCCGCGGTCCCCGGCCGCTGCGGCGAGCACCTCGTCCTGCCCTCCGCCTCGGTCGCCCCGGACGCCAAGCTCACCGGCGGCACGGTGATCGGCGCGGACGCCCGGATCGGCGAGGGGGCGCGGATCGCGGGCAGCGCGGTCCTCGCGGGCGCGGTCGTGGAGCCGGGCGCGGTGATCACCGACTCCCTGATCGGCGCGGGCGCCCGGATCGGCGCGCGCTCGGTCCTCGCCGGAGCGGTCATCGGCGACGCGGCGACGGTCGGCGCGGACAACGAACTCCGCGAGGGCGTACGCGTCTGGTGCGACGCGCGACTGCCGCGGGGGGCGGTCCGCTTCTCCTCGGACCAGTAGAGCGGGCACGCTCCACGGCACCCGCATCGCATCCGCACCCGCATGGCATCCGTACCCACTCCCGGGGCCGGACCCCTTACCCTCATACGAATGTCGTCTCGTTTCGCCCCGCGTCCCATGGGTCCCACGGGTCCCATGGGTCCCACGCGTACCTCGGTGCGCGGTGGCGAGACGGTCGTACCCGGGGGCGTCCCGCGTCAGGCGTCGGCGCCCCTGAGCCGTACGTGGCAGCCGCCCTTCGCGCTGGACCTCGGCCTGACGCTGGGCCCGCTGCGGCGGGGCCCGTGGGACCCGACGTTCCGTACGACACCCGACGGCTCGATCTGGCGCGCGAGCCGTACGCCGGAGGGCCCGGGGACGCTGCGGGTGGCGATGCGCTCCGGCACGGTGGAGGCCGAGGCCTGGGGCGAGGGGGCGGACTGGCTCCTGGACCGCCTGCCCACGCTCCTCGGCGAGGCGGACGACCCCGGGGCCTTCGAGCCCCGCCACCGCCTGGTCGCGGCGTCGGCCCGCCGCCGCCAGGGCCTGCGCCTGGTGCGCTCGGGCCTGGTCCTGGAATGCCTGATCCCCGTGATCCTTGAGCAGAAGATCACGGTGGAGGAGGCCTACCGGGCCTGGCGTCTCCTGGTCAGGGGCCACGGCGAGCGGGCCCCGGGCCCGAACACGGACCTGTACGTGATGCCGTCCCCGCGCACCTGGGCGCTGATCCCCTCCTGGGAGTGGCACAGGGCGGGCGTCGACGACAAGCGGGCGTCGACGATCCTGCGGGCCGTACGGGTGGCCCGGCGCCTGGAGGAAGCGGCGTCGATGGAACCACCGCAGGCCCAGGCCCGCCTGGAACTGATCCCGGGCATCGGCCCCTGGACCTCGTCGGAAACGGTCCAGCGCACGAATGGCGCCGCCGACGCGGTGACGGTGGGCGACCTCCACCTCCCCGGCATCATCGGCCACGCCCTGGCGGCCAACCGCGAAGCGGACGACGAGGAAATGCTCCGCCTCCTGACCCCCTACGAGGGCCAGCGCCACAGAGCGGCCCGCCTCATCCTCCTGACGGGCCACACCCCACCGAGAAGAAAACCCAAAATGCCAAGAACAAACATCGCCCTGCTCTGACCAAGCCCCACCCACCCCGAGGCAGCCGAAGGCACGGCCACGGGGCACCAGCCCAGGGACACGAAGCCCGCCCCAAGCCGACGGGCGGGTAAGCAGCCTCAGGGGCGCGGGGAACTGCGCGGAAAACGAGAGCGACCCGCACCCAAGAGACGGCCCAAGGCCCGCCAGGCCCCGCGGGAACTGCGCGGAAAACGAGAGCGACCCGCACCCGAAAAGCCGCCCAAGGCCCCCGCCAGGCCC
>NZ_JASKYR010000676.1:0-4017 GCF_041028215.1 Streptomyces flavofungini | reverse complement strand
TTCCCGTACCGCTCCCCCAGCGACTCGTCCGCGATCTTCTCCTGGAGCTTGAGGATGCCCTGGAGAAGCGCCTCGGGCCGGGGCGGGCAGCCGGGGACGTACACGTCGACCGGGATGATCTGGTCGACGCCCTTGGTGACGGAGTAGGAGTCCCAGTAGGGGCCGCCGCAGTTGGAGCAGGCGCCGAAGGAGATGACGTACTTCGGCTCGGGCATCTGCTCGTAGAGGCGCTTCACGGCGGGCGCCATCTTGTCCGTGACGGTGCCGGAGACGACCATCAGGTCGGCCTGGCGCGGTCCCGGCGCGAACGGGATGACGCCGAGCCGGATGAAGTCGTGGCGCGCCATGGACGCGGCGATGAACTCGATGGCGCAGCAGGCGAGACCGAAGTTGAAGACCCAGAGGGAGTAGCGGCGGCCCCAGTTGAGGACCACCTTCATCGGCTCGGGCGCGAGGCGGGAGAGCACGCCCAGCCTCTTCGGCTCCGGGAGGTCCACGGGAGCGGAGGGCTCCCCGGCAGCGGGGGTCACACGGCTCACGTCCATGTAAGGACGCCCTTCTTGTATGCGTACAGCAGGCCCACGGCGAGGAAGCCGAGGAAGATGAACATCTCCACGAGCGTCGTCGCGCCGTAACCGGGCGCGGCGAAGACCGTCGCCCAGGGGAAGAGGAAGATCGAGTCGACGGCGAAGATCACGTAGAGGAAGGCGTAGACGTAGTAGCGGACCTGGGTGTGGGCCCAGCCCTCGCCGACGGGGTCGACGCCGCACTCGTAGGTCAGGAGTTTCTCCGGGGTCGGCACCACCGGCCGGAGCAGCCGCCCCGCGCCGAAGGCGACGGCGACGAACAGCGCGCCCACGAGGGCGAGCAGTCCGACGACGGAGTACGACTGGTAGTAGCTCGCCGCGACGTTCGTCACGTGCACGTCAGCCCCTCACTCCCTGACCGCCCTCAACCTGATCCCGTTCGACGATCTGTACGCACGGGAGTCTAGGGCCTGCTAAAGACTCCGTAAGCAGAGCGTCACGCATCGGTCAGCAGTTGGCGGCACGTACGCGCCGGGCCGGGGTGGGGTTATCCCCCGGGTGTCCGGGCGGAGCACCGCATGGCATTACGGCGGCGGGCCGTGCACTCTGGCGCGTATGACCGCACGCACCATGCCTCTCCACGACGACCGGCCGCCCCCCGCGCGCTTCGCGTACGACCGGCACTCCTGGAAGGAGATCGCCCACCTGCTGACGAACCTGCCGGTGGGGATCGTCGGCTTCGTCTACGCGGTGACCGTCCTCTCGGTCGGCGCGGGGCTCACGGTGACGGTCGTCGGTCTACCGCTGCTCGCGTTCGGGCTGCTGGGCGCGCGCCGCTTCGGCAGGTTCGAGCGGACGCGGGCCAGGAAGCTGCTCGGGGTGCGGGTGGAGGAGCCGAGCCCGATGCCGGGGATCGGCGGGCGCGGCTTCCCGAGCTGGCTGTGGACGAGCCTGAAGGACCCGGTGGGCTGGCGCGCCATGCTGTACGCGTTCCTCCGGCTGCCGTGGGGGATCTGCACCTTCGTCATCACGGTCGCCGGACTCTTCGTGTTCTGGCCGGTGCTGCCCTTCGTGGTGCGCGGTCTGACCCATGTGGACCGCGCGCTCGTACGCGGACTGCTCTGCCCCTCCGACGAGTTGGAGCGGCGCATCGCCGAGCTGGAGTCGGACCGCGGCGTCGTCGTGGACACCGCCGCCGCCGATCTGCGCCGCATCGAGCGCGACCTGCACGACGGAGCCCAGGCCCGCCTGGTCGCCCTCGCCATGGGGCTCGGCCTCGCCAAGGAGAAGCTGACCGAGGACCCCGACGCCGCCGCGGCGATGGTGGACGAGGCGCACGGCGAGGTGAAACTGGCCCTCCAGGAACTGCGCGACCTGGCCCGCGGCATCCACCCCGCCGTCCTCACCGACCGCGGCCTGAACGCCGCGCTCTCCTCGCTCGCCGCCCGCTGCACGGTGCCGGTGCACGTCACCGCCGATCTGCCGACGCGCCCCGCGGCGGCCATCGAGGGCAGCGCGTACTTCACTGTCTCCGAGCTGCTCCAGAACGTCAGCAAGCACAGCGGGGCGCGGAGCGCGAGCGTCGAGGTGTGGCGCGCCAAGGACCGGCTGCTGATCCAGGTGCGGGACGACGGCAAGGGCGGCGCCCGGCTCGACGGCGGCTCGGGCCTGGCGGGCCTCGCCGACCGGCTCGGCGCCGTCGACGGGCTCTTCGTCATCGACTCGCCGCCGGGCGGCCCCACGACGATCACCGCGGAGCTGCCGTGGCGGGACCGCACGGCGGACACGGCTTCGGGGGTCCGCCGGGGGTGAGCTGCGGGTCCCGGCGCGGGTGAGCTGCGGGTTCCGACATGAGTGACCTGAGCGACGCCCGCGTCGGCCGAGGACGCCGGGGACGCCGGGGACACCGGGGGTAGGGAAAACCCCCGCCCCAAGACGCCGACGCACTCCATGGCCGCGCCCGCCGCCGCGCGCGACTCTGTACAAACACGGCACGCACGGCACGGCACAGCACGGCGAAGGCGCGGCGGCTCGACCGAGCAGAAACGGGATGACGGCAATGGCCATGGACCACGGGCAGGGGTACACGCACATGGAGCGGTCCGGCTTCCACGAAGGCGGCGTCCACGGAGGCGGCGTCCACGGAGGCGGCGTCCACGGACGTGGCGCCCGGGGATGGCGCCGCCTGCCCGCCGGGCTGCGCGCGCCCGTCGAGGCCCGCGCCTGGAAGGAGTTGGGCTACACCCTGCTCAGCCTGCCGATCGGCGTCACGGCCTTCGTCTTCGCGGTCACCATGCTCTCGCTCGGCGCGGGCCTGCTGATCACCTTCATCGGCATCCCGGTGCTCGCCGCGGGTCTGGCGGGCTGCCGGGGCATCGGCGTCCTCGAACGGACGCGGGCGCGGGCGCTGCTCGACCTGGACATCGCGGCGCCCGATCCGCTGCGCCCGCGTACGCGCGGCGCGCTGTCGGTCATGGGGGCGGTGCTCAAGAGCGGCGCGTCCTGGCGGCACGTCCTCTACTCGCTGCTGCTCATGCCGTGGTCGGTCTTCTCGTTCGTCGTGGCGGTGGTCTTCTGGAGCTACGGCTGGATGATGCTCACGTATCCGCTGTGGTTCTGGCTCTTCCCGCTGTACGGCGGCCAGGACGGCATCCAGCTCTACAACGACGGCGGCCACCAGATCTACCTCGACAACCCCTTCGAGGTCGGCGTCACCGCGGCGACCGGACTGCTCGTCACGCTGGCCACGCCGTGGATCGTGCGGGCCCTGACGACGGTGGACCGCGTCCTGGTCGCCGGGCTGCTCGGCCCCTCCCGCCTCGCCACCCGCGTAGTCGAGCTGGAGTCGGACCGCGGCGTCGTCGTGGACACCGCCGCCGCCGATCTGCGCCGCATCGAGCGCGACCTGCACGACGGGGCCCAGGCCCGCCTGGTCGCCCTCGCCATGGATCTGGGCCTCGCCAAGGAGAAGCTGACCGAGGACCCGGAGGCCGCCGCGCGCATGGTGGACGAGGCGCACGGCGAGGTGAAGGTCGCCCTCCAGGAGCTGCGCGACCTGGCCCGCGGCATCCACCCCGCCGTCCTCACCGACCGCGGCCTGGACGCGGCCCTGTCCGCGCTCGCCGCCCGCTGCACGGTGCCGGTCCAGGTGGAGGTGGACCTGGCCACGCGTCCGGCCGCCGCGATCGAGGGCATCGCGTACTTCACCGTCTCCGAGCTCCTTCAGAACGTCAGCAAGCACAGCAGGGCGAGCCGGGGTTCGGTCGACGTGTGGCGGTCCGAGGACCGGCTGATGCTCCAGGTCACCGACGACGGCGAGGGGGGCGCCGACGTCTCCTCGGGCTCCGGGCTCGCGGGCCTCGCGGAGCGGCTCGGCGCGGTCGACGGCATCCTCGTGGTCGACTCGCCGCGGGGCGGCCCCACTTCGGTCATCGCGGAACTCCCCTGGCGACAGGGCTGAACCCGCCGTCCTCCCCGTCCCGCCCCGAAC
>NZ_JASKYR010000675.1:0-4404 GCF_041028215.1 Streptomyces flavofungini | reverse complement strand
GGCCGCGGGACGGGGCGGGAGGCCGCCGGGGCTGCTCTTCAAGGGCAGCGACGTCGAGGAACTGCACGACCTGGTGAGCCGCCGCTTCGCGCCGCACCGCATGTCCGTGCGGAGCACCCACCCGATGGACGGCCGGTTCCGCTGTCTGCACGCGGCGGAGCTCGGTCTGTACGAGCTGGGGTACGGCGCCGAAGTGGACGTGGTGCCCGGCGAGTTGCCTGACTTCTACAACGTCCACATCCCGCTCGCGGGCGACGGGACGATCACCACGGACGGGGTGACCCAGCCGTCGGCGCTCTGTCTGGTCTGTCCGGGCCAGCGGGTGGCGATGCGGTGGAACGGCGCTTGCGTGAACCACGTCCTGAACATCCCGCGGGCGACTGTCGACCGGGCGCTCGCGGCGCGGCTCGGCGAGACGATGTCGGCGCCGCTCTCGTTCACCGCGGTCCTTGACCCGCGCAGCGGGCCGGTGGCCACCTGGCTCGGTCTCGTACGGGAGTTCGCGGCGTTCTCCGCCTCGGAGCTCGCGGCCCGCAGTCCGCTGGGGACGGCGCACTGGGAGCAGGTCCTCGTGCACGGGCTGCTCGACGCCCAGCCGCACCGCCTGAGCGGGACGGTGGCGGGACGCGGCCCCGCGGTCCTGCCGGGCGCGGTGCGCCGGGCGGCGGCGTTCTGCGCCGAGCACGCCTCCGAGCCGATCACCGTGGCGGACATGGCGGGGGCCGCGCGGGTGAGCGTCCGCAGCCTGCGGGCGGGCTTCCGTACGCATCTGGGCACCACGCCGCTGGGGCATCTGCGCCGGGTCCGCCTGGACCTGGTCCACCGCGAACTCCTCGCGCTCGCCGCGGAGCCCGGCACCGCGACCGTCACGGATGTGGCGCTGCGCTGGGGCTTCACCCACCTCGGCCGCTTCGCGGCGCTGTACCGCCAGGTGTACGGCGAGAGCCCCTCGCGGACGCTGCGCGCGGGGCGCGGCGGCCGCTGACCGCCCTGCCCCCGACTGTCCGGAAAAGGCCGTGCGCCCGGTCGTGGGCGGATAGCCGGGCCGATGCCCTTGAGGCGATCCTTGAAGGGCGCCGCCCCTACGGCGGAACCGGGGGAGCTTCGTACGGGGCGGCGCCCCGAGGCGCTCACGACGGAATGCGTGCGCGTACTCGCCGGTGACGGGACCCGGCGAGTACGCGCGGCCAGAACGGATCAGACGCCGGCGACGCTCTGGATCCAGGAGCGGTACGCCGTCACGTTGGTGTACGCGGTGGTGGTCTGGCGGTCGCTGGTGGAGGCGACGCCGACCTGGGCACCGTTGGCCATCATGGGGCCGCCGGAGTCGCCGCCCGCGGTGATGCCGTTGCCGCGCCGGGCGCAGATGGCCTGGCCCTGGTAGGCGTCGCGGCAGCCGCCGGTCACGACGACGTTGGCGACCTTCAGGAGCCGGGACTGGCAGTTGATCTCGGAGCCGCACTGCGAGGTGGCGCCCCAGCCGTAGACCTGCACGGTCTGGTTCACCGAGACGGAGCCGGGGTTGCCGAGGCGGGCGTAGCTGCCCGAGACGGAGCGGTCCAGCTTGACCAGCGAGAGGTCGGCGCTGGCGTTGTTGACGATGCTGACGCCGTTGGCCGTGGTGCCGCCGGAGGTCTGGTCGAGGCTGCCGATCCGGAACGAGAGGTTGCCGCCGCTGACGCAGTGCTTCGCGGTGAGAATCCAGGTCGGGGCGATGATCGTGGCGCTACAGGTCTGCTGGCCGTTGGAGAAGAGCCGGGCCGCCCACGGCGCGTTGGAGGCGTAGCCGCCGCCGATGATGGGCTTGGGCGAGTCGACGGCCGCCACGTGGGGCGCCGCGGTGCCCGCCGCGCCCTGCGCCGCCGCCGTGGGAGCGAGGCCGAGTACGGCCATCGCGGTGGCCGCGAGCGCGGGGACGAGTCTGGATATGCGCATGTTCGACTCCATCGTGTGGGGGTGGAACGTCCCGGATAGGGACTGAGGACTGCATAGGTATGCAGCAAGAGCGCGCACGCCACGGGCGGGTCGACCGTGGCGCGTGCATGCCATTTCGGCTGGGGTGAATGTGGCAGAGGAGTCACCGCTGCCGCAAGGGGTCGGCGCGCTTCAATTCCATTGGTCCGATGGACCATTGACCTTCATCTGCGGTATTTCGCAGTTCACTGGTGCGACTTGACCTTGGATCAGCCATCGGCGCCACACCAGGGCGAACGAGCGGAATGACCCCGTACGGGCACCCGTATCTACGTGCGTAGCATTGCGAATTGACGCATGGTCAAACACACCGCACAGGTCTCGACCAGTGGCGGTCCACCGAGGAACCGGTGCGCCGCCCCCGCCGGGGTAACCGGAGAGGACAGCCGGTGGAACGGCAGCCGCGACCACCCGTCGGCGGCACGCTTCCGAACCCGAGGAGGTCCATGCCATGCGCGCCCTCAAGCGCACCCTCGACCGCAGTCCGACCGCGCAGGCGGCCCTGGTCCTCGTGCTGACGACGGGGGTCACCGCCCTGCTCCGCCCGGCGGAGCACCCGGCCTGGTGGGCGGTGAAGGGCGTGCTGTACACCGCCATCGCCATGGCGTTCGTCGTCGCCCAGCGCCGCAAAGCGGCCCGCGCGGCGGGCACGGAGCCGCACGAGATCGCCGACCTCAGCCGCGCCGTCCGGCGCCGCGAGGTGCCCCGGGACCCCGGGGAACGGGCGACCATGCGCCGGTTCGTCGCCGCGCAGCTCGGCCGGATGGAGCGCGGCGCCCGCTGGCTCCCGTACTGGCTCGGCTTCATGGGTCTGATCGCCGTCGGCACGCTCGCCCTCGGTGTGGCCGCCGGGACGCCGACGGTGCCGCTGATCGTCGCGATCGGAGTGCTGGCGTTCTGCTGCTGGGTCCTGTGGATGCGCCGCGTCTCCCTGGACCGCTTCCGCCACATGAGCGCCGCTCTGGAGGCACCGCGGACAGCCGTCCCCGCCGACCGGCGGGAGGCACCGCGCGCCGCGTGAACATGACGTCATGTTCAGTGATGTGCATCACACCGAGGGGCGGCCCCCTGCGGGGTCTTCCGCGCGGGTGGACCCCGGCGCGTGGCTCCAGAGCGGGGGACCCGGCGCGTGGTGGACTGGTCCGGCAGCGGCCCCGACGGCGCCCCGAGGGGCGGGCCGTGGCTCCGTGACTGCATCCGAACGACGTGCTCGGACGGTATGAGCCCGCAAGCTCCCACCGCCAGAACGCGACGAGAGGCAACCCTCATGTGCCGCACGCGGACGCAGGCCGCACCCACCGGCGGCGACGGCGACCCGGACCTCGGGCGCGGACGACCCCGGACGCCCGCCCGGGTCGACGCCGACGTCCCGGCGGCGGTGGGGCACACCCTCGACCGGATCCTCGGCGAGCGGCTCGACGCCGCGCGCGACATCGACGKCACGTTCGCCGACGAYGTCGCGCGGCGCGTCGCCCGCTTCACGCTGGACGGCGGCAAACGCATGCGCTCGCAGTTCCTGTGGTGGTCCCTGCGGGCCTGCGGCGGCCCGGCGGACGCCGCCCGCGCCGAGGCGGCACTCCGGATCGCCGCCGGGCTCGAACTCATCCAGACCTGCGCCCTGGTGCACGACGACGTCATGGACGGCTCCCCGCTGCGCCGGGGCGGCGCGTCCGTGCACCGGGACATCGCGTCGCAGTACGCGCGGCACGGCGGCGCCGGGAACGCGGCCGAGAAGGCGTTCGGCAGATCCGCCGCCATCCTCGTCGGCGACCTCGCGCTGGCCTGGGCCGACGACGTGGTCGCCGGCACCGAGCTGGCGCCCGGGGCCGAACGCCGCGTGCGCGGGCTCTGGCAGGCGATGCGCATGGAGATGGTGGCCGGTCAGTATCTGGACCTGCACGGCCAGGCCACCGACGCGCGGTCCATGTCACGGGCCATCCGCGTCGCCTCCCTCAAGAGCGCCCTGTACTCGGTGGAGCGCCCCCTCGCCCTGGGCGCCGCCGTCGCGGAGGCGGACGAGGCGACCACCGAGGCGCTCTGCTCGGCGGGCCGCTGCGCGGGGCTCGCCTTCCAGCTCCGCGACGATCTGCTCGGCGCCTTCGGCGACCCCCGCCGCACCGGCAAGCCGTCGGGCGAGGACCTGCGCGAGGGCAAGCCGACCTACCTGGTCGAGGTGGCGCGGGCCCTCAAGAGCGCCCTGTACTCGGTGGAGCGCCCCCTCGCCCCCCCCCCCACGGCCGCCGCCGACCACCCCTCGCTCGCCCTGCTCGACACCACCCTGGGCGACCCGGAAGCGGGCGAGGCCGAACTGGACCGGGTACGCCACGTGCTCGTGGCCACCGGCGCCCGCACGGCCGTCCAGGAGAAGATCCAGCGGCTCGCCGAGCGCGCCCTGCGCGGCATCGACGGCGCCGTGCTCGTCCCGCACGC
>NZ_JASKYR010000674.1:0-4287 GCF_041028215.1 Streptomyces flavofungini | reverse complement strand
CCTTCCCCTTGCCTTCCTCCTTCCCCTTCGCCTTCTGCGTGCTGTCCTCGCCCTCGTCGGGCTTCACTCCCTTCCCGGACTGCACGGAGGACGATGCGGAACCGCCGGGGACCCGTCCGTGTCCCTCGCTCACGGCTTGGGGGCCGGAGGGCTCGACGGCCGCGTGGCCGCGTTCGCCGCCACCGGATGCTGCCTGTACGACGACGGCCGTGGCTGCGAGCGCGACGACGACACCGGCGGCGACGAGCACGCGCGCCCTCGGCGGCCGCCTCCCTCCGCGCCGCGCCACCCCCGTGGACCTCGGGCCGATGGCGACGCCGGGCACCTCGTCGCCGAAGTCGTCACCGGTGGCGGGCTCCGCGGCAGGAGAGTTCATACATTCCGCCGCCGCAGGAGACTGGTCATCGGCCGCCGGAGAGGGAACACGTGCTGACACCGCCGCTGACGGCTCACCCTCCTTGCGGTCACCACGCGAGGCATCGGCCCGGACCCACCTCCGGTGAATCTCGACTGCGTCCTCCCGCGACGCCCCGCACACCCGGGCGAACCGCTCCAGCGGAGCGAACTCCGTCGGCACGGCCGCCCCCTGCACATACCGGTGCAGCGTCGACGTCGACATGTGCAGTTGCTTGGCCAGGGCTCCGTAGCTGAGGCCCGACCGTTCCTTCAGCTCCCGCAACGCCTCCGCGAGATCAGCCGCACCCACGCTCTCCCCATCCCATCAAGCCGACCCAAGAAGCGGCGTTTCCGCAGTTCAGAGCCGTACGAAAGTCCCAGCCTCCCCGGCTCGGGCTGCCCCAGCCGCGTACGAGCGCGTGAAGGGGCGCGGGCGCGGTGAGGGGGCCGGGGCGCGGGCGGCGTACTCGTCGAGGAAGCGGCCGCAGGCGTCCGGCCACGGTGCTTATGCGAGCGAACGTGCTCAGCGTACGACCCATGTGAGTTTTCCTGACCGACTTACCGTCTGGGTATTGATGAGGCGCTCTGATCAAGCCTCTCCGGCGGAAGATCGGGTATTCCCGCCCGGCTGTGTACAAAATTCGACGGCTGTCAGGCAGGAGCCCTCCTGCTGCGACAGAGCGCTCGATGAATATATGCAACGAGCCTACGAATTCGCATCAGTAGTCCATACGTAGACAGATGCAGATGACGGGTGGCTGGTCTACGTAACTACACGTGCGCCCCTTGTTCGGCGGCGAAATGCAGCCCAACGGCGAGGCTTCAGTCGACCGCAAAGGGGTGCCCGGAGACCTTGCAAGCGAAGACCAGAGACGCACCGCCGACTTCGAACGCTTGTTGCCACCCGGCGGGATTCGCGCACCGCCACGCGACGATCCAGGCAGGTGGCTCAGGCCACGGACAGCGAACCGGACGGCAACGAAGCGTAGCCCCGACTGCCTCGGTGACAACTGACGGGCACAGGACCGGAACCGTCTCACGAAGGCTCAGGTGTCTATTAGTCATCGGCCCCGCGACCGGAGACGCGGACCGCCTCTACGCTTCTCATTAGGCGCCTGCCTGGCGTCGAAGACTGTCAGCGCGCACCATCGGATCCCCGTGGATTCGAGCCGATGTGAACCCCCGGAATGCACGGGCCCGGCTCAGTGGGCGCACAGGCCGCCCTTGGATCAGGCTGGTCGATAGCAGGCGTACCGGGCGAGCGTGGTCTCCACTGCCTGCTCGACGGCGTAGCGGATGTCAGAGGTTGCGGGGTCCCGGTCGGTCAGCAGCATGCGGGGCCACAGGACGTAGTTGGCGATCATCCCGAGGAACTGGTTGGCGGCGCTCTCGGCGTCCGGGACGTCGGCGTTGCCGGCCTCGTGCTCCGATTCCAGGTAGTGCTTGACCGAGGTGAAGTAGGGCAGCTTGCCGAGCTGGAACTGCATCTGCCCCAGTTCGGGGAAGCGGGGCGGCTCGGCGATGACGATGCGGAGCAGGGCCGTCATACCGGGGCGGCCGATGGAGGTCAGGCCGCAACGCGAGTCTCCGGCCTGAGGCCGCGTGACGGTCTTTGCCCCCCGGCTGCTGCTGACGGACCGAGGGTCTCGACACTCGGCGCGGAGACGAGGGCGTCCGCCGGTCGAGAGTGGCCGGCCGGGGTACGGGAAGGCCGCCTGCACCCCGGTCCGCTCGCCGCTACGCCTGCGACGAGCGTCGGCAGGCTTCCAAAGCTAGTTGGGCGGGGACGTACTCCCGCCGCAGCTCCTGGTAGCAGGCCCGGATGTTTTCGGGGCTGCCGTCGGCTGCGGTGAGGCAAGCGTGGGCCACCACATCCTCATTCACCTCGGGGTGCTGCTCCAGGACTTGGTAGAAGCAGCCCTGGGGCGTGGCGTTGACAGCGGGTGCGACGGCCACGGCACCGCCGTGGGTAAGAGCAAGACCGCCGACGATGGCGGCGAGACGCTTGAGCATCGTGTTCCTTTCGGACGACGACAGGTTGGTCACGCAGTGCTATTGATCACTACGCTACGTACCCGAGGTGTCGTCGGCGACACCGAAGCAGCTGGGGCGTGAAGGGGCTGAGTGGAGGCTTGGAGGGCGCATCGGTCGGCGCGGCCGTCCATGACGGCGGAACACCCAATGCCCCACCCAACAGCACTTCAGTTTCGCAGCGAGTGGGGGCGGGAAGCGGGGTCGACGGCGAAGCAACCCAGGTGCGCCGCATCCTGCTCGCCGACGGCGTGCGCTGGCGCCGCACCCGGTCCTGGACCCGGTCGAAGGATCCGGACTTCGTCCCAAGAGGACGCGGATCATCGGCCTCTACACCCGGCCGGCCGACGGCGCGACGGTAAACTGTGCCGACGAATTGGGGCCCGTGATCCCCCGCGCCTTCCCGCCCGCCCGCCTGGTCACCGGACGGATACCGGATCAAAGCGGAACTCGATTACAGCCGCGGACCGGAGAAAACCTGGGTCTACGGCGGACTGCGGCCCGGACAGTCGAAGACGCTGGCATCAGCCCGGCCGTGTACGAGACGGCTCGGGCGCTCGCCCAGAGGGACCTGCTCGACTACCTGAAGGAGAACGGCGCCGACATTTTCGTCGAACTCGCCGCCGAGCAGATCAAGGAGTGCTGGGATGACCCTGACATCCCGACCTGTCTGTGGGCGATCGTCACCAACCTGCCCTGGGCGAAAGCCGCCAAGCTGGTCACCAAACTCCCGAAGATCAGCAAGGCCGTTTGGGGCATCAACGACTTCCTCAGCAAGTCGACCAAGGCGAGGAAGCTCGTTGACAAGGGCGAGAAGCTCGTCGAGCAGATCAGGAGGACCATCCCGAAGTGCTTGGCGAAGAAGGCCAAGGACCGGAAGAGCGGCTTCTCCCGGAAGAGCTCGATGCGTATGGCCGGGGACAAGGGCAAGGGCGATGACGACTGTCCAGCAGTCACCATCTCCATCTACCGGACTCCGAAGATGGCCGATAAGAACTACGAGTTGGCCAACGGACCGAACCGGGCGGCGCACACCGGAGGTGATGGCGCGATCTACGTCGGGGAGTACAGCGTTGCCAAGGAGTACGTGGGCAGCGGAAGCGGTCCCTTCGCTGACGGTATGATCCGGTACGAAATGTCTCCGGAGTTCATGGTCAAGTTCGCCGAGTTCGCTGAGCGGTACGACTGGCAGGGACCGAACGGCAGCCCTCGCATCGAGTTCGTCATCCCGGTCGACCGGCTGAAGGAATTCAATGACCTCACTGTCAAGCGTGAGTGGCTGAAGGGCAAGAAGAGGTGACGACGATGGATTTCCTTCTGCACCATGAAGTCGACGTGACGGTGGTCGCCGCGCAACCCTGGGGGCTGGAGGTGGAGTCGGGACACGGCCTCCGTGGATTCATCGACAACACCAAGAGCCCGGCGTGGCCGTCGGGCGACCAGCAGGCTCTGGTCGGCACGGTCCTGCACGCCGTCGTCATCGACGATCAGCGAGAGCCGGTCCGGCTGAGCACCCTCGACTTGGACATCGAGATTGCCCGCAGGCTGCGGATTCGTCCCAGTTAGGGGCGCCTGGACGCAAGTAAACCCACCGGGCAAGACGCCGGTGGGTTTACTTGCGAGGGAGGACGAAACCTCACATGGGCGTTGTCACGCTGTCGAGAGCGGCCTGGCGGAGCGCGTGGGGGTATTGGGGTGCGGGGGGCGCCGACCCCCCCCCCCCCCCCCCCCCCCCCCCCCCCCCCCCCCCCCCCCCCCCCCCCCCCCCCCCCCCCCCCCCCCCCGGGGGGCGCCGAGGGCGCGCAGACACACGCGGTCGCCGCGGAAGCCGGTGCGGGCGTGGAGCCAGCGGCTGTAGTC
>NZ_JASKYR010000673.1:0-4374 GCF_041028215.1 Streptomyces flavofungini | reverse complement strand
GACCTCGACGGTCTCGTCCTCAGCGACCTTGATGGAGGCCAGGATGCCCGCGGCGGGCGAGGGGATCTCGGTGTCGACCTTGTCGGTCGAGACCTCGAGCAACGGCTCGTCGGCCTCGACGCGCTCGCCCTCGGCCTTCAGCCAACGGGTGACAGTGCCCTCGGTGACGCTCTCGCCGAGCGCCGGAAGGGATACGGAAACCGCCATGGTTTCGGTTGCTCCTTACGGATGGGAACTCCCCTGCTCGAACGAAGTCGAGAGCCCGGGGAATGCGGAAAGTCTGGTCGTCGCGCCCGAAGACTGAGGTCAGTCGTGGGAGTGCAGCGGCTTGCCCGCCAGGGCCAGGTGGGCCTCGCCGAGCGCCTCGTTCTGGGTGGGGTGGGCGTGGATGAGCTGGGCGACCTCGGCGGGGAGCGCCTCCCAGTTGTAGATGAGCTGGGCCTCGCCGACCTGCTCGCCCATGCGGTCGCCCACCATGTGGACGCCCACCACGGCACCGTCCTTGACCTGGACGAGCTTGATCTCGCCCGCGGTCTTGAGGATCTTGCTCTTGCCGTTGCCCGCGAGGTTGTACTTGAGGGCGACGACCTTGTCCGCGCCGTAGATCTCCTTGGCCTTGGCCTCGGTGATGCCCACGGAGGCGACCTCGGGGTGGCAGTACGTCACCCGGGGCACGCCGTCGTAGTCGACCGGGACGGTCTTGAGACCGGCCAGGCGCTCCGCCACCAGCATGCCCTCGGCGAAGCCGACGTGCGCGAGCTGGAGCGTGGGGACCAGGTCACCGACGGCCGAGACGGTCGGGACGTTGGTCTGCATGTACTCGTCGACCAGGACATAGCCGCGGTCCATCGCGACGCCCTGCTCCTCGTACCCGAGGCCCTGGGAGACCGGGCCGCGGCCGATGGCGACCAGGAGGACCTCGGCCTCGAAGGTCTTGCCGTCGGCGAGGGTCACGCGGACGCCGTCCTGCGTGTACTCGGCCTTCTCGAAGAACGTGCCGAGGTTGAACTTGATGCCGCGCTTGCGGAAGGCGCGCTCAAGAAGCTTGGAGCTGTTCTCGTCCTCGACGGGCACGAGGTGCTTGAGGCCCTCGATGACCGTGACGTCGGAACCGAAGGACTTCCACGCCGAGGCGAACTCGACGCCGATGACGCCGCCGCCCAGGATGATCGCGGACTTCGGCACGCGGTCCAGGGTCAGGCCGTGGTCCGAGGAGATGATGCGGTTGCCGTCGATCTCCAGGCCCGGCAGCGACTTCGGCACGGAACCGGTCGCGAGGAGCACGTGGCGGCCCTGGACGCGCTGGCCGTTCACGTCCACCGAGGTCGGCGACGAGAGCTTGCCCTCGCCCTCGATGTACGTCACCTTGCGGGAGGCGACGAGACCCTGGAGGCCCTTGTACAGGCCCGAGATCACGTCGTCCTTGTACTTGTGGACGGCCGCCATGTCGATGCCCTCGAAGGTGGCCTTCACGCCGAACTGGTCGGCCTCGCGCGCCTGGTCGGCGATCTCGCCGGCGTGCAGCAGCGCCTTCGTGGGGATGCAGCCGTTGTGCAGGCAGGTGCCGCCGAGCTTGTTCTTCTCGATCAGGGCGACGTCCAGGCCCAGCTGCGCTCCGCGCAGCGCCGCGGCGTATCCGCCGCTACCGCCGCCGAGGATCACTAGGTCGAAAACGGTGCTGGCGTCGTTCGCCACGTCACGTCCTCCATGCATGTGCGCCGTACGCCGGACCCCTTTTCGCGGGGGACGACCGGTCGGTCGGCTGGTATTCGGCCGCTCTTGTTTCGGCCCTTTGGTGGGGGCCCTGTCCTGCCGAGAACCCATCTTCGCACTTGTCGGCGCGAGACGGGACGCCGGGCCGGGCTGTGAGACGCCCACCTGCCCCCGTGAGGGGCCTGCCCATGCGTACGAACATGCGGATTTCGTCGAGGGCGAAATCGCGCGCGCGGCAGATACGGGGCCCCGGACGCCGTGACGTCCGGGGCCCCGCACCGGGTGTGTCCGGGTCAGCCCAGGTCGCCCGCGGCGGTGCGCTCGGCGAGGCGGACCAGGGTGCGGACCGCGCTGCCGGTGCCGCCCTTGGGCGTGTAGCCGTACGGCGCGCCCTCGTGGAAGGCCGGGCCCGCGACGTCGAGGTGCGCCCAGGCGATGCCCTCGCCCACGAACTCCTGGAGGAAGAGTCCGGCGACCAGGCCGCCGCCCATCCGGTCGCCGATGTTGGCGATGTCGGCGGTGGGGGAGTCCATGCCCTTGCGCAGGTCGGCGGGGAGCGGCATGGGCCACGACGGCTCGCCGACCTCCTCGGCGATCTCGTGGACGGACGCACGGAAGGCGTCGTCGTTGGCCATGATGCCGAAGGTGCGGTTGCCGAGCGCCACCATCATGGCGCCGGTCAGGGTCGCCACGTCGACGATCGCGTCGGGCTGGTCCTCCGAGGCCTTGGCGATCGCGTCGGCCAGGACCAGGCGGCCCTCGGCGTCGGTGTTCAGGACCTCGACGGTCTTGCCGCTGTACATCCGCAGGACGTCGCCGGGGCGGGTCGCGGAGCCGGAGGGCATGTTCTCGGCGAGCGCCAGCCAGCCGGTGACGTTCACTTCGAGCCCGAGGCGCGCGGCGGCGACGACGGCGGCGAAGACGGCCGCGGCACCGGCCATGTCGCACTTCATGGTCTCGTTGTGACCGGCGGGCTTCAGCGAGATGCCGCCCGAGTCGTAGGTGATGCCCTTGCCGACGAAGGCGAGGTGCTTCTTGGCCTTGGAGTGCGTGTACGAGAGCTTGACCAGGCGCGGCGGGGCCTCCGAACCGGCGCCGACGCCGAGGATGCCGCCGTAGCCGCCCTTGGTGAGGGCCTTCTCGTCGAGCACCTGGACCTTGATGCCGTTCTCCTTGGCCGCCGCGCTCGCGACGGCGGCGAAGGCCTCGGGGTTCAGGTCGTTCGGCGGGGTGTTGACCAGGTCGCGGGCGCGGTTGAGCTCCTCGGCGACCGCGACGGCGCGCTCCAGCTCGGCCTTGTAGGCCTTGTCGCGCGGCTTGCCGCCCAGCAGGGCGACCTCGGCGAGGGGCGCCTTGGCGTCCTTGCCGTTCTTCCTGCCCTTGGCGTCGCCCGTGTCCTTGTACGCGGTGAAGGAGTAGGCGCCGAGCAGCGCGCCCTCGGCGAGGGCGCCGATGTCCCCGGCGTCCTCGACGGGCAGCGCGAACGCGGCCTTCCTGGAGCCGGTCAGGGCGCGCGCGGCGACACCGGCGGCGCGGCGCAGGGCGTCCGTGCCGTAGGTCTCGTCCTTCTCGGGGACCTCGCCGAGGCCGACCGCGACGACGACGGGGGCCTTGAAGCCCGAAGGCGCGGGCAGCTTCGTCACCTCGCCCTCGCCGCCCGTGGCGCCGAGGGTCTCCAGGACGGACGCGAGCTTGCCGTCGTACGCCTTGTCCACGGACTCGGCGCCGGTCGCGACGACCAGTGCCCCCTTGGAGCCGGAGCCCTTGGCGACACCGACGACGATCGCGTCGGCCCGCAGGCCGGACGCGGCGGCGGTGCTGAGAGTCAGAGCAGTCACGGTGGTGAGGTCCTCTTTCGGTGAGTTTCGGCGGGCTGTGGGGTGGTGAGCCCGTCGCGAGCCTACGCCCGTGAGCGCAGCGGTGCGCATGACTGTGTGTATTCAGCACGGTGTCGCGTACGCCGGGGTTTCGCCTGACCTGGGCGTCAGCCGAGCGCGAGCACCACCAGGGCCGTCGTGGCGGCGGTCTCCGCGAGGCCGCCGAAGACGTCTCCGGTGACACCGCCGAAGCGCCGGACACAGTGCCGCAGCAGCAGCTCCGAGACGCCGACGGCGGCGCACACGGCCACCGCCGCGCGCAGCACGTCGTACGGCCCGAGCAGCGCGCCCGAGGCCCCGGCCGCGCACACCACGGCCGCCGCCACGAGCAGCGCCCGGCCGCGCGGCACCACCCCGGCGACGGCGGCGCCGAGCCCCCCGGGGCGGGCCGGGGGCACGCCGTCGCGGGCGGCCAGGGTGAGGGCGAGCCGGGCCGCGGCCGCGGAGACGACGGCGGCGAGCGCGCCGCGCGCCCACGACGCCTCGTACAGCTGGGTCAGGACGGCGACCTGGGCGAGCAGCACGAAGAGCAACGTGATGACGCCGAACGGGCCGATGTCGGACTGCTTCATGATCCGCAGCGCGTCCTCGGCGGSGCYWRGCGCGGCCGAGGCCGTCGGCGAGAGCCTGGTGAACCTCGCGCTGTACGTGACCGTCGCGGGCCTCGGCCCGCGCCAGGTCCCGTGCGGCGGTCTTCCGGCCCGTGAGCCAGCGGCGGCGGCTGCGGCCGAGGCCGAACGGTGCCTGGCCGCCACCACCGAGCGGGAGCGGCTCGCCCGCGAAC
>NZ_JASKYR010000672.1:0-4181 GCF_041028215.1 Streptomyces flavofungini | reverse complement strand
GGTGCGGTGAACGAATGAGCCCGCGGGCTGCTCGCAGCGCCCCTACTGGAGATACGCCGGGGCCCCCACGGGCAACGTAAATCGGAACTGGGCGCCGCCGCCGGGCGCCCGGCCGACGGTGATCGTCCCGCCGTGCGCCTCCACGATGCCTTTCACGATGTACAGCCCCAGTCCCGTCCCGCCGCGCTTGCTGCCCCGCCAGAAGCGGGTGAAGACGCGTCCCATCGACTCCTCCGGAATACCGGGACCCTCGTCGCTCACGGTCACGGCAGTTTCGGCGCCGCCCCGCTCGCGCGGCGAGGAGGAGGGCGCCACACCAATGGTGACGGTTCCCTCGCCGTGCCGCACCGCGTTTTCCAGCAGATTGCTCAGCACCTGGTCGATCTTGTCCGGGTCCGCCCAGCAGTCCGGCAGCGGCTGCTGCACCCGGACCAGGAAGCGGTCCGCGTCCTGGCCCGACGCGACATGGGACTGGATGTGCCGTCCGACGGCCGCGCCGATGTCGACGGGCTGGCGGCGCAGCTCAAGGCGGCCCGAGTCGATGCGGGAGATGTCCAGGAGCTCGGCGATCAACCGGGTGACGCGGTTCGCGTCGGCGTCGACGGTCTCCAGCATCAGCTTCTTCTGGTCGTCGGTGAACCGCTCCCACTTGGCGAGCAGCGTCGCCGTGAAGCCCTTGACGGAGGTGAGGGGCGAGCGCAGCTCGTGGGCGACCGTGGCGATCAGCTCGGCGTGGCTGCGCTCGGTGCGGCGGCGGGCCTCGGTGTCCCGCAGCGAGACGACGACCCTGCGCACCGGACCGGTGCGGTGGGTGCGCAGATAGCGGGCGGAGACCAGCACCTCGCGGCCGCCGGGCAGCAGCAGATTGCGTTCGGGCTGGCCGACGCGGATGGCGAGGCCGCCGTAGGGGTCGGTGAGCTGCCACCAGCGGCGCCCTTCGAGGTCCTCTAAGGGGAGCGCGCGCTCCAGGGGCGCACCGAGGGCTTCGTCGGCGCGGACGGCGGTGATGCGCGCCGCCGCGGCGTTGAAGCAGATGATCCGGCCCGTCTCGTCCGCCACGACGAGCCCGTCGGGCAGTTCGTCCGGGTCGACGCCGAGGTCACCGGGACCGCCGCGGTCCGCGCGGGCACGGACGACGTCCGCTGCCCCCGGTGCTCTGCTCGTGCCGACGCTCATTCCCCGTACCCCGCCTCTCGCACTGCCGGTGCGGGTGGCCTCCCCGCTCAGCGGTCCCCCGTTGTTCGAGCGGAACCGGGAACATTCGAGCGGAACCGAGAACATGGAGGCAGTGGCCGAGAGAGGGGGAGGGTCCCCGAGCCCGTCACACTACTAGCTCGATGTGACGGAGCGGCACCCTCCGGCGGCACGCTGTGCACGGGCGGACGCGTAGAGGCACACGGCGGCGGCCGTGGCGAGGTTGAGGCTCTCGGCCCTGCCGTGGATCGGGACGCGCACCACGGCGTCGGCCAGTGCGCGGGTCTCCTCCGGCAGGCCCCAGGCCTCGTTGCCGAAGACCCAGGCGCTCGGGGTGCCCATGGTGCCCCTGTCGAGCTCGGTGTCGAGGTCGTCCTCGCCCGCGCCGTCGGCGGCGAGAATCCGTACGCCCGCCTCCTTCAGGCCCCGTACGGCCTGCTCCACGGGCACGCCCACGGCGACCGGCAGATGGAACAGCGACCCGACGGAGGCGCGTACGCACTTAGGGTTGTACAGGTCCACGGAGGCGTCGGTGAGGATCACCGCCTCGGCGCCCGCGGCGTCGGCGCAGCGCAGCACGGTTCCCGCGTTGCCGGGGTCGCGTACGTGCGCGAGGACGGCGACCAGCTTCGGCCGCGCCGCCAGGATGTCCGCGAAGGGGGTGTCGAGGAAGCGGCAGACCCCGACGAGCCCCTGGGGCGTCACGGTGGTGGAGATGTCGGCGATGACATCCTCGTCGGCGAGGTGCACCCGGGCCCCGGCGGCGCGGGCCTCCCCCACGATGTCGGCGTACCGCTCGGCGGCGTCCACGGTGGCGAACAGCTCGACGAGCGTCTCCGCGTGCCCGGCGGCCTCCCGCACGGCCTGCGGCCCCTCGGCGAGGAACAGCCGCTCCTTCCCCCGGAAGTTCCGCTTGGCCAGCCGCCGGGCGGCGGACACGCGGGGCGACTTGGGGGAGATCAGCTCAGGAGCGGCAACCATCAAAACTCACCTCAGGTGCAGCGCCCCCGAAAGGGGCGCGGGGAACTGCGCGACAAGCCACAAGAGACCTGCGGACGGCATACGACAGAAGAGGGCGGACGAGTGCCCGAACAGCATCGGACCCGCGGGCCAGCTGGCCCGCGGGTCCGAAATTCACGCTCGGCTCAGCGCAGCGTCAGGCGGCCTTGGGCGCGTTGACGTCCGAAGGCAGAGCCTTCTGCGCGACCTCGACCAGCGCGGCGAACGCGTTCTGGTCGTTGACGGCGAGCTCCGCGAGGATCTTGCGGTCCACCTCGACGTTGGCGGCCTTCAGACCCTGGATGAAGCGGTTGTAGGTGATGCCGTTGGCGCGGGCAGCGGCGTTGATGCGCTGGATCCACAGCTGACGGAAGTCGCCCTTGCGCTTCTTGCGGTCGTTGTAGTTGTAGACCAGGGAGTGGGTGACCTGCTCCTTGGCCTTGCGGTACAGGCGCGAACGCTGGCCGCGGTAGCCGCTGGCCTGCTCGAGGATCGCCCGACGCTTCTTGTGGGCGTTGACTGCCCGCTTGACGCGTGCCACTTGTTAACTCCTTGCAGCGGGGCCGTGGTTGGACTCACACGACCCGATATCGATTGGGTCCCGGTCAGAGCTCAGGCGCGCGGTGCGCGCCCCGGCTCACTTGCCGAGAAGCTTCTTGATCTTCTTGGCGTCGCCCGGGGCCATCTCGGCGTTGCCGGTGAGGCGACGCGTCAGACGGGACGACTTGTGCTCGAGCAGGTGGCGCTTGCCGGCGCGCTCGCGGAGCACCTTGCCGGAGCCGGTGACCTTGAAGCGCTTGCTGGCACCGCTGTGCGACTTGTTCTTCGGCATAGCGCCGTTCTCTCCTCGTCAGTGGCACTCCGATGCCCGGTCGTGAAACCGGGCATCCGGGAGCCATATGTGTCAGTTGGCGATCGCCTGGACTCGCGTCCGGGTGATCAGGCCTCGGCGGGAGCCTCGGCCGGGGCCTCGGCGGGAGCCTCAGCGGGCTCCTCCCCCTCGGCGGAGTTCTGCGAGCGGCCCGGATTGGCCTTCGCGTCCGCCTTGCGGGCCGCCTGGGCCTCACGGGCCTCGGCCATCGCCTCGGTCTTCTTCTTGTGCGGACCGAGAACCATGATCATGTTTCGGCCGTCCTGCTTCGGGTTCGACTCGATGAACCCGAGGTCCTCGACGTCCGAAGCGAGGCGCTGGAGCAGTCGGAAGCCCAGCTCCGGGCGGGACTGCTCGCGACCACGGAACATGATCGTGATCTTGACCTTGTCGCCCTGCTTGAGGAACCGGACGACGTGACCCTTCTTGGTGTCATAGTCGTGCGGGTCGATCTTCGGCCGGAGCTTCATCTCCTTGATGACCGTGTGCGCCTGGTTCTTGCGCGCCTCACGGGCCTTCATGGCCGACTCGTACTTGAACTTCCCGTAGTCCATGAGCTTGCACACGGGCGGACGGGCGTTCGCCGCGACCTCGACCAGGTCAAGGTCGTACTCCTGCGCAAGCTCCAGGGCCTTGGCAAGCGGAACAATCCCGACCTGCTCGCCGCTGGGACCGACAAGTCGCACCTCGGGAACGCGAATCCGGTCGTTGATGCGGGGCTCGGCGCTGATGGATCCTCCTCGGTAGCACCACGCGACCGTCTGGCGGACAGCCGCGTTACGTCTGTTGATATGACCAACCGCACGGAGCCACAAAAAATGCCCCGACCGATCACTGAAGGGGCTCCACGTACTACCGGAGCACCTCCGCGGTGATCGCGGGGCGCGCATCGGGCGACTCCGAAGCCTCGGGGACTTCGGCCGCCTGACCGGTGACCCGCCGCTCCGGGGAGCGGTCAGGTGGGAGATCGGAGCCTCCACTTGTGGGCCGGTACCTCGCGCGTTGGCACACGGGTGTCCGGCCGGTCGTTACACAAGGTTAGCAGGTCCGCCCGGGTGGAGCGAACCCATGGGCCTCCGGCGCCCCGCGMYCRGCCGGTTCCGGGCGCGGCTTATCG
>NZ_JASKYR010000671.1:0-3358 GCF_041028215.1 Streptomyces flavofungini | reverse complement strand
GCCACATCCTGACCCCCCTCCACAGCGGCGGCCCCTCCCCGGGGTGCAGCGTGGCCCGTACGGCGGAGTGCAGTCCGTCCGCGCCCACGAGGGCCCGCGCCCGCACCCCGTACTCCCGGCCGCGCGCCATGTCCCGCAGGATGACCCGCAGCCCGGCCCCCTCGCGCTCGGCGAGGCGTACGAAGGCGGTGCCGGTCTGCACGGCACGGTCCCCGAGCCGGTCGCGGACGGCGTCGAGGAGCATGTGCTGAAGCGCCCCGCGGTGCAGCGCGTACCGCGGCCAGGAGTGCCCGCCCGCGAGCCCGCACGGGTCGGCCCCGACCCGCCGCCCGTGCCGGTCGAAGTGGACCACGGCCTCGGGCGCGACGGCGGTCGCCGCCAGCTCACCGCCGAGGCCGAGCTGCGTCAGCTCCCCCACCGCGTACGGCAGCAGTTCGACCCCCACGCCGACGGGCCGCAGCTCGTCGACCGCGTCCACCACGCGCACGCCGATGCCCGCGGCGTGCAGGCTGAGCGCGGCCGTGAGCCCGCCGATGCCCGCGCCCGCCACCAGTACGTCGATCATGACCGGCGCCCCCTGTGGTCCCGGTGGTCCCCTGCGGACGCGCGGAGCGTAGCGGGAGCGGCGGGCGGAGAACAATGGGCCGGGCGGCCAGGCGAACCGCCATGGAAGGATGGCCGGAAACACCACAAGTGACCCGAGGAGATGACCGCGTGCCCGGCACCAATCTGACCCGCGAAGAGGCGCAGCAGCGGGCGAAACTGCTCACCGTCGACTCGTACGAGATCGACCTGGACCTCTCCGGCGCGCAGGGTGGGGGGACCTACCGGTCCGTGACCACGGTGCGCTTCGACGCCGCGGAGGCGGGCGCGGAGACCTTCATCGACCTGGTGGCCCCCGCGGTCCACGAGGCCGTCCTGAACGGCCACGCCCTCGAAGTGGGCTCGGTGTTCCGCGACTCGCGGATCGCGCTGAGGCACCTCAAGGAGGGGCGCAACGAACTGCGGGTCGTCGCCGACTGCGAGTACACCAACACCGGTGAGGGCCTGCACCGCTTCGTCGACCCGGTCGACCAGCAGGCCTATCTCTACACCCAGTTCGAGGTGCCGGACGCCCGCCGCGTCTTCGCCTCGTTCGAGCAGCCCGACCTGAAGGCCACCTTCCAGTTCACCGTGAAGGCGCCCGCGGGCTGGACGGTGATCTCGAACTCGCCGACGCCCGAGCCGAAGGACGACGTCTGGCACTTCGAGCCGACGCCGCGCATCTCCTCGTACATCACCGCCCTGATCGTCGGCCCGTACCACGCGGTGCACTCCTCGTACGAGGGCCCGAACGGCCAGTCGGTGCCGCTCGGCATCTACTGCCGCCCCTCGCTCGCGGAGTTCCTCGACGCGGACGCGATCTTCGAGGTCACGCGGCAGGGCTTCGACTGGTTCCAGGAGAAGTTCGACTACGCCTACCCCTTCGCCAAGTACGACCAGCTCTTCGTGCCGGAGTTCAACGCGGGCGCGATGGAGAACGCGGGCGCGGTGACCATCCGCGACCAGTACGTGTTCCGCTCGAAGGTGACGGACGCGGCGTACGAGACGCGCGCGGAGACGATCCTGCACGAGCTGGCCCACATGTGGTTCGGCGACCTCGTGACGATGGAGTGGTGGAACGACCTCTGGCTGAACGAGTCGTTCGCCACGTACACGTCCATCGCCTGCCAGGCGTACGCGGAGGGCTCGCGCTGGCCGCACTCCTGGACGACGTTCGCCAACTCCATGAAGACGTGGGCCTACCGCCAGGACCAGCTTCCGTCCACGCACCCGATCATGGCGGACATCCGCGACCTGGACGACGTGCTCGTCAACTTCGACGGCATCACGTACGCCAAGGGCGCCTCGGTGCTCAAGCAGCTCGTCGCCTATGTCGGCATGGACGAGTTCTTCCGGGGCGTGCAGGCGTACTTCAAGGCGCACGCGTTCGGCAACACGCGCCTGTCCGACCTGCTCGGCGCCCTGGAGGAGACCAGTGGGCGCGACCTGAAGACCTGGTCGAAGAAGTGGCTGGAGACCGCGGGCATCAACGTGCTGCGCCCGGTCGTGGACGTCGACACCTCCGGTGTCATCACCTCCTTCGCGGTCAAGCAGGAGGCCCCGGCCCTGCCCGCGGGCGCCAAGGGCGAGCCGACGCTGCGTCCGCACCGGATCGCGATCGGCCTGTACGACCTGGACGAGGCGTCCGGCAAGCTGCTGCGCACGGACCGCGTGGAGCTGGACGTGGACGGCGAGCTGACGGCCGTGGACGCGCTGGTCGGCAAGCGGCGTCCGGCGGTGATCCTGCTGAACGACGACGACCTGTCGTACGCGAAGGTCCGGCTGGACGCCGAGTCGCTCGCCTTCGTCACGGACAACATCGGTGACTTCGAGGCGTCGCTGCCCCGGGCGCTGTGCTGGGCGTCGGCGTGGGACATGACGCGGGACGCGGAGCTGCCGACGCGGGACTACCTCGCGCTGGTGCTCTCCGGCATCGGCAAGGAGTCCGACATCGGCGTCGTGCAGTCGCTGCACCGCCAGGTGAAGCTGGCGCTCGACCTGTACGCGGCGCCCGCCAACCGCGAGGCGGCGCTGGCCCGCTGGACCGAGGAGACGCTCGCCCGCCTGCGGTCGGCGGAGCCGGGCGGTGACCACCAGCTCGCCTGGGCGCGGGCCTTCGCGGCGACGGCGCGCACGGACGCGGATCTCGACCTGATCGAGGGGCTCCTCTCCGGGGCGGAGTCCATCGACGGCCTGGCCGTGGACACCGAGCTGCGCTGGGCGTTCGTGAACCGTCTCGCGGCGACCGGCCGCCTTGACGAGGCGGGGATCGCGGCGGAGCTGGAGCGGGACAAGACGGCCGCGGGTGAGCGGCACGCCGCGTCCGCCCGTGCCGCGCGGCCCACGGCGGAGGCCAAGGCGGCGGCCTGGGCCTCGGTCGTCGAGTCCGACACGCTGCCCAACGCGGTCCAGGAGGCGGTGATCGGCGGCTTCGTGCAGACGGACCAGCGGGAGCTGCTCGCGCCGTACACCGAGAAGTACTTCCAGGCGGTGAAGGGGGCGTGGGACTCGCGCTCCCACGAGATGGCGCAGCAGATCGCCGTCGGGCTCTACCCCGCGCTCCAGGTCTCCCAGGAGACCCTGGACGCCACGGACGCCTGGCTCGCCGCGTCCGAGCCCTCGGCCGCGCTGCGACGTCTGATCACGGAGTCCCGTGCGGGGGTCGAGCGGGCGCTGCGGGCGCGGTCGGTGGACTGACGCCCTCTGGCCGGGCGGGGGGGGAACGGTGGCCCCCGCCCGGCCCTTGTCTGCGCTTATCCGTGGGGGGACTGCGTAC
>NZ_JASKYR010000670.1:0-3702 GCF_041028215.1 Streptomyces flavofungini | reverse complement strand
GCTCCGGGTCGCGGTGCGTCTGGTCGAGGACGGTGCCTTTTCCACATATGCCTTCAAGGAGCTCGGCGCAGGCGACGAACTTGAGGTGATGACGCCCGCCGGCCGCTTCACGCTCGACCCGGCCCCCGGGCGCTATGCGGCGATCGTCGGCGGCAGCGGCATCACACCGGTGCTCTCCATCGTCACAACACTCCTGGAGCGCGAACCGCAGGCCCAGTTCTGTCTCATACGGAGCGACCGCACCACCGCGTCGACGATGTTCCTCGAGGAGGTGGCAGACCTCAAGGACCGCTGGCCGGGACGGTTCCAGCTGGTGACGGTGCTCTCCCGCGAGGAACAGCAGGCGGGCCTCGACTCCGGTCGGCTCGACGAGGAGCGGCTCACCCGGCTCCTGCCCGCGCTGCTGCCCGTGGGGGAGGTCGGGGGCTGGTTCCTGTGCGGACCGTTCGGCCTGGTGCAAGGCGCGGAGCGCACCCTGCGCGATCTCGGCGTACCCCGCCGACGCATTCACGAAGAGATATTCCACGTGGACGGCGGCATCTCGGACATATCCCCCGCCGAGCCGCCGACGCCCGCACCCGCGCACAGCACGGTGACGGTCACCCTCGACGGCCGGTCGGGCACCTGGCCGGTCCAGGGCGGCGAGACACTCCTGGAAACGGTGCTGCGCAACCGCGCCGACGCGCCCTACGCCTGCAAGGGCGGGGTCTGCGGCACCTGCCGTGCCATGTGTGTCTCGGGCGATGTCCGGATGGACCACAACTACGCGCTGGAACCGGAGGAGACAGCGGCCGGATATGTGCTGGCCTGCCAGTCCCGTCCGACCACGGACACCGTGGAGCTGGACTTCGACCGCTGACCACCACGACCGCCGACCACCACGACCGCTGGCCACGACCGCCGACCATGACCGCACCTCGACCTGCACCGCCGGGGCTGAGCACCGTGGCCTGACGCCGGGGTCCCAACGCCGGGGGCTCGTCGCCGGGTCGGTGGTCCGCCGGGACGCCGACCGGCGGTCAGTGGCCGTGACGGCGGTGTTCCCTTCGCCTAGAACCTGTTCTATCTTGACGAGCCCATCTTGACGAGCCGTCAGGTCCCGAGCGGTGTGCGGAAGGACAGGCTGTGGACTTCACCTTCACCGAGGAACAACAGGCCGTGGTCGAGGCGGCCAAGGCGGTATTCGCCGACGTCGCACCGGACGGGGTGCCGAGCCCTGCCCTCACCCCCGGCTGCGTCGCCGAGGACTTCGACCGCGCCCTGTGGCCCAAGCTCGCCGCCGCAGACCTGCTCGGCCTCCTCATCGGCCCGGAGCACGGCGGTGTGGACCTCGACCCCATCGCCCTGTGCCTGGTACTCCGCGAGTCGGCGAAGGTGCTGGCCCGGGTACCACTCCTGGAACACAGCGCCGCCACGGCGACCGTACGAGCCCACGGAGCGGCCGAACTGCGGCAGCGGATCCTGCCCCGAGCGGCCCACGGCGAGCTCGTCCTGACCGTCGCGGCCAACGGCAGGACCGGCCACGACCCGGCCGAACTCGCCGTCACCGCCCACCGCGACGGCGGCACCTGGACCCTGGACGGCCTCCAGACGGGCGTGCCCTGGGCGCACAACGCCGACCTCGTCCTCGTGCCCGCCCACATACCCGACGGCCACACCGTCGTCGCGCTCGTCCCCCGCGACACCGCCGGCCTCACCATCGGCGAACAGTTCTCGACCAGCGGCGAGCGCCTCGGCGAACTCCGCCTGGAAGACATACGTCTCGGCCCGGACGACGTGATCGAGGCCGAAGGCGCCTGGGACCGGCTGCGCGACCTGCTCACCACTGGCACCTGCGCGCTCGCCCTGGGCCTCGGCGAAGGCGTGCTCGGCATGACCAGCGACTACACCAGCAAACGCGAGCAGTTCGGCCACCCCGTCGCCACCTTCCAGGCGGTGGCCGTGCAGACCGCCGACCGCTACATCGACCTGCGGGCCATGGAAGTGACCCTCTGGCAGGCCGCCTGGCGCATCAGCACCGGAGCGGACAGCGCCCTGCCCACCGCGGGAGACGTGGCAGTCGCCAAGATCTGGGCGTCGGACGGCGTACGAAGGGTCGTACAGACCGCGCAGCACCTGCACGGAGGCTTCGGCGCCGACACCGACTACCCCCTGCACCGCTATCACGCCTGGGCCAAACAACTGGAACTGTCCCTCGGCCCCGCGGCGGCCCACGAGGAAGCGCTCGGCGACCTACTGGCCGCCCACGCCCTCAGCTGAGGAATCGCCCCGGACCACGAGTGCGGCCCTGGCCAGACGGCCGTGCCCATATCGTGTGGCCCTGGCTAGACGACCGTGCCCGGCTCGCCCTTCGCGTCGACAACCGGACGGCCCGCGGCGGCCCAGGCCTCCATGCCGCCCGCGACGTTCGCGGCGTCGATGCCCTGCTGCGCGAGATACATCGTGACCTGCGCGGAACGGCCACCGGACCGACAGATCACATTGACCCTGCCGTCCTGCGGGGCCGCCTCGGTCAGCTCGCCATAGCGGGCGACGAACTCACTCATCGGAATGTGCAGCGCGTCCGCGGCGTGGCCCGCCTGCCATTCGTCGTCCTCACGGACGTCCAGCAGAAAATCGCCGTTCGCGAGGTCATCGACGCCGACCGTGGGCACATGTGATCCGAAAGCCATGCCCCGACGCTACCCGACCGGCACTGGGCCCCGGTGCCCTATGCGGTCAGCCGCTCCAGCTCGGCCTCACGCTCGGCGACCTGGGCGAGAAGCTGCTCGGCGATCTCGTCGAGCAGCGCGTCCGGATCGTCCGGAGCCAGCCGCAGCATCCCGCCGATCGCGCTCTCCTCAAGCTCCGCGGCGAGGACGGACAGCAGTTCCTTGCGCTGGGAGAGCCATTCGAGCCGGGCGTACAGCTCCTCGCTGCGCGTGAGCCGCAGCTCCTCGGGAACGGGCCCCGCGGCCCACTCCTCGGACAGCTCCCGCAGCAGCGCCTCGTCACCCCGGGCGTACGCGGCGTTGACCCGGGTGATGAACTCCTCGCGCCGCTGCCGCTCGCCCTCCTCCTGTGCCAGGTCGGGGTGGGCCTTGCGGGCCAGCTCGCGGTAGAGCTTGCGGGCCTCCTCGCCGGGGCGCACCCGCTGCGGAGGGCGCACCGACTGGTCGGTGAGCATCGCGGCGGCCTCGGGATAGAGCCCCTCGCTGTCCATCCAGCCGTGGAACAGTTCCTCGATGCCCGGCATGGGCATGACCCGCGCCCGCGCCTCCTCCGCCTTCCGCACGTCCTCGGGGTCCCCGGTGCGCTCGGCGGTCATCTCGGCGATCCGCGCGTCGAGCTCGTCGAGGCGCGCGTACATCGGGCCGAGCTTCTGGTGATGCAGGCGAGAGAAGTTCTCGACCTCGACCCGGAAGGTCTCCAGCGCGATCTCGTACTCGATCAGTGCCTGCTCGGCGGCGCGCACAGCCCGCTCCAACCGCGCCTCCGGCCGCTCGGCGGCCTCTTCCGCAGGCTCGGCGGACTGCTCGCGGCGCTCCTCGGAACGGGCCTTCAGCCGTTCCTTGAGCTGATCCTTGAGCCGCCCGTCGGCACCCGGCTGCCGCGCTCCCTCGGTGGGGTTCTCGGGCGTCTCGGGCTGCGTGGGCTCGGCTTCCGGCGTCGTCACCCGCCCAGCMYRGGMCCGTTGCATCGGGGCGTCGCACGGGGCGGAGC
>NZ_JASKYR010000067.1:0-18338 GCF_041028215.1 Streptomyces flavofungini | reverse complement strand
CCTTCACCGCCATGCTCCGCCGCGCCCATGTCGAGCGCGCCCTCGGCGACGCGGTGCCCGTTCTCGCCGCCGCGTCCCGTTTCCGCCCGGCCTTCGCCTCCACGGCCGAACTGAACGGCGCGCCCCGCAGCGTCCTCGCCACCGACGGCGACAAGGCACCGGGCGTCATCTGTGTGCCCTCGTTCCTCGCGGGCTCCGGGCCCCACCAGTTCGCCCGTCTGGCGGCCGAGTTCGCGCCGCGCACACGTACGACCGCCCTCGTCCTGCCCGGCTTCGGCAAGCGGGCGCCGCTGCCCGCCACCTGGGACGTGGTCGTCGAGGCCCTGGCGGAGACCGCGCTCCAGGCGGCGGGCGGCGAACCGTACGTCCTGGTCGGGCACTCGGCGGGCGGTCTGCTGGCCCAGGCCCTCGCCGAGCGCCTGGAGGCGGCGGGGAGCGGTCCGCTGGGCGTCGCCATGGTCGACACGTACGACATCGGCGCTCCCGGTGAGCGCGACGCGCTCTTCGTGTGGGCGATGGGCGAGATCCTCGACCGCGACCCGACCGGCGTCGTCGTGAACGACGACAACCTGCTGGCGATGGGCGCCTACTTGCGCCTGTACGACCCGGGGGCGCACGGAAGCAGCAAGGCCCCGACGCTCTCGGTCCGGGCCACCGCCCCCGACGCGGCGCCCGGCGCCTCCACCGATCCCACCTGGCAGGCGGCGGACACCACCGAGACCGTTCTCGCCGACCACTTCTCGATCATCGAGGGCAGGGCCGCGACGACCGCACGAGTGCTGCGTGAGTGGTTCACGCGCCTGTCGCCGGGGTCAGAGCAGTTCCACCAGACAGACCGTGCAACACCCGACTTCCGGAAGTGAGAGGAACATGGACGGCAGGAAGCACCGCTGGTTCATCCTTGGGGCGTCGCTGTTACCGCTGGTCGCGGTCTTCGGCGCGATGGGCCTGCTGTGGAATCAGACCTTCGGCTGGTCGGACGTCGTGGTGCTGGTCATCATGTACGCGATCTCCGGCTTCGGCATCTCCGCCGGTTACCACCGCATGCTCACCCACCGCTCCTTCGAGACCTACCGGCCCATCCGCGTCGCCCTGGCCACCGCGGGTGTCATGGCCGGTCAGGGCCCACCCCTGATCTGGGCCGCCCACCACCGCAAACACCACCGCGTCGCCGATAAGCCCGGTGACCCCCACTCACCCCACCTGGACTTCGAGCCGGGGTTCCGGGGCACGATGGCCGGTCTCTGGCACGCCCATCTCGGCTGGCTCTTCGACGTCAACCTCTCCTCCGACCCGATGCGCTACTGCCCCGACCTCGTACGGGAGAAGCCACTGCGCTGGCTCAGCCAGCACCTCGTCCTGGTCACCGCGTCCAGCGTCGTGCTGCCCGGCCTCCTCGCCTACGCGCTCACCGGCGGCGAGCTGCGCGCCGGTCTGACCGGCATGCTCTGGGGCGGCCTGGTCCGCATCTTCCTCATCAACCACATGACCTACGCCGTCAACTCCATCGCTCATGTCTTCGGCCGCCGCCGCTTCGAGACCACCGACCAGTCCCGCAACGTGGCCTGGCTGGCCGTCCCCTCCTTCGGCGAGGCCTGGCACAACAACCACCACGCCTTCCCGCGCTCGGCCAGGCACGGCATGAAGTGGTACGAGGTCGACCTCTCCGCCGTCCTCATCTGGACCCTGGAGAAGACCCATCTGGCCTGGAAGGTCATCCGCATCGACCCCGAGCGCATGACCCTGCGCGAGGCCAACGTCAGCCGGGTGACCGGAGCGGCCACGGACAAGAAGCACCTCCTGGAGTCCCAGCAGAACCTCGTGCCGATGGCCGAACGCCGGGGTGACGGCGACACGTCCCTCGTCGACGTCGAGTGAGAACCCCGGCCCGCCATCGGCGGGCGTACCGATCGCACGGGAAGGGACAGCATGAACCGGGAACAGATCCAGGAGCGGGTGATCACGCTCGTGGCCGAGGCCGTGGTGGTGCCGAGGGAGGACGTGGCGGACCCGCGCACCAGTCTCCGCGAGGACCTGGGCGTGGACTCCATGGACTACGTGGACCTCATCACGGCCCTGGAGCGCGACCTCGGCCAGCGCGTGGAGCGGGAGCAGCTCGCCTACGTACGCACGGTCGGTGACGTCGTCGACCTGGTCGCCGAGCTGACGAAGCGGCGGACCGAGTGAGGGAGGGGCGGCCCCTCGCGCCGTCCGTCAGAGCCGCTCCGGCGGCTGAAGGGGAGTCACCGGGGTCGGCGGGGCGCCGCTGACCTTGGTGATCAGAGTGGCGGCGAGGTCGCGGACCTTCTTGTTCTGGTTCTGCGAGGCGCGCGAGAGGATCTCGAAGGCCTCAAGGGCGGTGCAGCGCTGCTGCGACATGATGATGCCGAGGGCCTGGTCGATCTCCGTGCGCGAGGCGAGCGCGGTCTGTAAGTGCTCGCTGAAGCGCGCCTGCCGGGCGATCTTCTGGGCGACGCCGAGCGCCCCCGCCGCGTGCCCGGCGAAGACGGCGGCCTGGTCGCGCACGGGGCCGGGGAAGCCGTCCGCCGTGTCGGCGTAGAGGTTCATCACGCCGGTGCCGCACTTGCCCGGCGGCGTCAGGGGCAGCGCGAGCGCGGAGTGGATGCCGTGCAGCAGGGCGCGCTCGGCGAAGCCGGGGAAGCGGCTGCCGCCGCTGAGGTCGCCGACCGCGTGGATCTCACCGGTCCGCAGCGCCGCCAGGCAGGGGCCGTCGTCAGCGTCGTACTGCTCCTGGTCGAGCCGGTGGACGAGATCGTCGCTCGCGGCGGCGGTGCGCAGATGGTCCGGCGAGGCGAGCGTGATGGAGCAGTGCACCCGCACCGGCAGCAGATCCGCGGCGAGCACGACCAGGTCCTGGAGGAAACCCTCCAGCCGGTCGGAGCCGAGCAGCAGTGACTGGAGCTGTGCCAGGGCCTGTTCTCCGATCCCGGGCAGACCGGGCTCTACGGCGGTCATGGTGCGGCAGCGCCTTTCGGGAGGGGAGAGCGAGGGGGGCATATACCAAAGGCGAGTACCCCCGGGGGGCGCTTCATGCCTCGAACGCGCATCGCACTTCGGTTCGCCCGCTCAAAACCGGTGCCGGTGCCGCCAAGCACCGTTAGGCTCTTGCCAGAGGCGTAGTCAGGCAGCGGCTGCCCATGGGCTGAACAGTGCTCTGGAGCTTCCCCGTGTCCCTGCCGCACTTCTTCGGCGACGCCGCCGCGGATCCGATCGTGATCCCACTGGTGGAGATCGTCGACCTCGACAACGCCGCACGCGTCCGTGACGACCTGGCCCGCCTGCTCAGATCAGCCGGAACACAGGTGGCCGTGGTCGACCTGCGCACCCCGTGCCTGACCGCGGCGGCCGTCAGCGTGCTGGAGGAGACCCAGCGCCTGGCGGACCAACTCGGCCTGCGCCTGCGGGTGGTCGCCGCGCACCGGCTGACCCGCCACGTCCTGCGCATCACCGCCGCCGACATCTACCTCGCGGTCTATCCCGATGTGCTCTCCGCGCTGTGGGGGGCGGTGGAGTGAGGGGCGGGAGTGTTCAGAGGCCGGTGAGGATCTGCGGCGAGAGTGTCTTGACCATGGTGTCGGTCCAGTTGATCTGACGGAGCGTCTGCGGGTGGCACTCAGTGGTGAGTTGGAGCAGCCGGGGGTCCCTCGTGGCCTGCGCGGCCTGGGCGAGCATCACCCAGTGCAGGGAGTTCTCCGACGCCGCGAGGTGCAGCGCGCGGAGATCGCCGAGGAGCAGCAGGCCCGGGTGCCCCGTCTCCCGGTCCGCCCGCGACGCCGTGGCCGCCGGTGCCCGCAGGAAGGCGGCGGCAGACGGGTCCGGCGGTCCTTCCAGGGCCAGACGGCGCTCCCCGGCCGCGTCGGCGAGACGGCGGACATGCGCGCGGGACCACGTGGCGAGGTCCTTGGCGACGTGGCGGACCTCGGGCTCCCCGGCATGGTGCCCGGCGACCGCCGTCAGCTCTCCGGCCATGCGGGTCTCGCCGTCGTGGAGGTTACGCAGCAGCAGCTCGACGCCCTTCATTCGCAGGCTCCCTCGACGCGGCGCAGGGCCGCCGCGCCCGTCTTGAACAGGGGCTGCTTGGAGACCGGGTCCCAGTCGGTGACGGTGGCCTCGTTGGCCGCGCGGCCGGGCGTGCCGGGAGCGGGGCCGCTGCCCGCGGGGGTGTCCCAGTAGCCGTAGTGGAACGGCACGAAGAGCAGGCCGGGCCGGATGCCGGTGATCCGCAGCCGGGCGCGCAGCGAGCCGCGCGGGGTGGCGATCTCCATCAAATCCCCTTCCCGGCAGCCGAGCGCGTCCGCGTCGGCGGCCGACGCCTCCACCCACACATCGGGGGCGGCGTCGTTGAGCTGCGGCGCGCGGCCGGTCTTCGTCCGGGTGTGGAAGTGGTAGATCGTGCGGCCGGTGGTGAGCTGGAACGGATGGGCCGCGTCGGGTTGTTCGTGCGGCGGCAGGTACTCCGCGCCCTTGAGCATCGCCTTGCCGTCGGGATTGGCGGCGCGGTACGCCGCCGCGTCGTTCGACGCGCCCGTGACGAGATCCTTGCCGTACTCCTCGCACCGGTCGGGAGCGGCCCAGTCGAAGCCGTCGGCGTAGAGGCGTGCGGTGCCCCCGGGGGAGCGCTCGTCGCACGGCCACTGCACGCCGCTGCCGCCGCGCAGCCCGGCGTAGCCGATCCCGGTGTAGTCGCACGGCCGTCCGGCGCTGCACCGCTTCCACGCCTCGAACGCCGACTCCGGGTCGTGCCAGGTGATCAGGGGGCCGCCGTCCTTGTCACGGAAGTCCATCCGGGCCGCGTAGTCGAGGAAGATGTCCAGGTCGGGCCGGGCCTCGCCGGGTGGTTCGACGGCCTTGTCGGACAGGTGCACCGTCCGGTCGGCGTTGGTGAACGTCCCTGTCTTCTCGCCCCAGGTCGCCGCGGGCAGCACGACATCGGCCAGCCGCGCCGTCTCGGTCAGGAAGAGGTCCTGCACGACGACCATGAGCCCCTCCGAGGCCAGGACCGCGCGGACGCGGGACAGTTCGGGCAGGGAGACCGCCGGGTTGGTGCCGCTGATCCACAGCATGCGGAGCGAACCCTGCTCGGCGTACCGGAAGATCTGCATCGCATGGGTGGGCGGCGCGTAGTGCGGGATGGTCATCGGGTCGACGTTCCAGACGCGCGCCAGGTCGGCGACGTGCTCGTCGTTCTGCCAGTTGCGGAAGCCGGGCAGGTCGCCGTCCGCGCCGCACTCGCGGGTGTTCTGCGCGGTGGGCTGGCCGTTCATCTGGAGCACCCCGGCGCCGGGGCGGCCGAGCATGCCGCGCAGCAGGTGGAGATTGTTGACCTGGACGGCGGCGGCCGTGGCCTGGTGGGACTGGTACACGCCCTGGAGCACCGTGGACAGCATGCGCTCGGCGCCGCCGATGATCTCGGCCGCCTCCCTGATGCGGCCCGCGGGCACGTCGCAGATCCCGGCCGCCCACTCCGGTGTGCACCGCGCGACCCGGGCGGCCAGTTCGTCGTAGCCGACCGTGCGGGCCGCGACGTAGTCGTGGTCGACGCGGCCGGTGCGGATCACCTCGTGCAACAGGGCGTTGAGCAGCGCCACATTGGTGCCGCCGCGCGGCGCGAGATGTACGGCGGCCTCGCGGGCCACCGGCGTGGGGCGCGGGTCCACGCAGATCAACCGGGGCGGATCGGCGCCTCCGAGGCGGTCCAGGACGCGCATCCACTGCACCGGCTGGGTCTCGGCGAGGTTGTGGCCGTACAGCGCGATGACGTCCGCGTGGTCGATGTCGTCGTAGCTGCCGGGCTGCCCGTCGCTGCCGAAGGACTCCTTGAGCGCCTCGGCCGCCGTCGCCGTGCACAGCCGGGTGTTGCCGTCCAGGTGGTTGGTGCCGATCCCGGCCCGTACGAGCACGGCCAGCGTGTAGTACTCCTCAAGGAAGAGCTGCCCGGAGGTGTAGAAGCCGATCGACCCCGGGCCGCGCTCGTCGAGCAGGGCCTTGGAGCGGGAGACGATCCGGTCGAGGGCGGTGTCCCAGTCGCACTCCACGAGACGCCCGTCCCGCCGCACCAGCGGCCGGGTCAGCCGGTCGGGGGAGCCGTTGGCCTGCCAGCCGAAGAGGTCCTTCGGCCCCAGACGGCCGCGGTTCACGCGGTCCACGGCCCGGCCGCGCACCCCGGCCATGCGGCCGTCCTTGACGGCGATGTCCATCGCGTCGCCGTCGGAGTGCAGGAGGGAAGCCGTCTGCACCCACCGGTCGACGGCGTCGGGGGTGACCCCGTCGGCCAGGTGGGTGTCGACCCGGACCGGCCACGGCTCGTGCCTGCCGTACGGGGAGCGGGTGCCCCACGGCTCCGCGATCCGGTCCACCGAAGCGTCCATGCGTGCCTCCCGGCCTGATCCAAACGAAAGGCCCCAGTGGCGGCGCGGGGGTGCGCCGACCGGTCAGAGGTACCCTCCGCCGCCGCGCTCTAACGGAGCTGACGCCTCGCCACCAGCGGGGCGCGCAGGGAGCCCCCCGGCGGCGGGCCGGGCCGTCAGCACGGCGGTCATCCTTTCGGGGCAAGCGGCGCGTACGGCGTGCGGTGGCCGCCGGTGATGCGGTCATTCCTCTTACGTGACCATCCCGGCACGGGGGTGCCCGGGGCAGCGGCCGGTGGAGGAGACGAGAGCTGATGGCCAGACCGATCTGGAGCGGGGTGCTGACCTTCGGGCTCGTCACCGTGCCCGTGGGGCTCTTCACCGCGACCGAGGACCACACCGTCCACTTCCACCAGCTCCAGCGGGGCACGGGCGACCGCATCCGGTACAAGCGGGTGAACGAGCGCACCGGGAAGGAAGTGGGCAACGACGACATCGTGAAGGGGTACGACCTCGGCCAGGGCGACCACGTCGTCGTCGAACCCGAGGAGCTCGACGACATCGCCCCCGGCAAGTCGAAGGTCATCGACATGACGGGCTTCGTCGACCTCGACCGGATCGAGCCCGTCTACTTCGACCGCACCTACTACGTCGCGCCGCGCGGCAAGGAGTACGACAAGGTCTACGAGCTGCTCCGCGCGGCCCTGCGGCGGTCGGGCAAGGCGGGCATCGCCACCCTCACCATGCGCGGCAAGCAGTACCTGACGGCGCTGCGCGCCCAGGACGACGTCCTGGTGATGCACACGATGCACTGGGCCGACGAGGTCCGCGACCCGCGCAAGGACCTGGACGCCCTGCCCGCCCGGCGCCCCAAGGTGGCCGACCGCGAACTGAGGACGGCCCAGCAGCTCATCGACACCCTCAGCATCGACTGGGACCCGGGCGACTACCACGACACCTACGAGGAACGCGTCAAGGAGCTCGTCGAGGCCAAGAGCGAGGGCAGGGAAGTCGTCGGCGAGGAGGGGCCGCCCGAGGCCACCAACGTCGTCGACCTCATGTCGGCCCTGGAACGCAGCGTCGAGCGGTCGCACAAGACCCGGCAGGCGAAGAGGCAGCGGCAGCAGCCGAGCAAGACACAGCAGTCGAGCAAGACGCAGCAGCCGAAGAAGCAGCAGCAGCCGAGCAGGACGCAGCAGCCGAAGAAGCAACAGCAGTCGAAGAAGACACGGCAGTCGACGCGGGACCTCTCCTCGCTCACCAGGAGCGAGCTCTACCGGCTCGCCACCGACGCGGACCTCCCGGGCCGCTCGAAGATGACCCGGGAGCAGCTCGTCGAGGCCCTCCAAGGGCAGAAGAGCGAGGCGGCCTGAGAAAGGGACGGTCGGCCCGTGATGCGCCCCGGTCACCGGGTACGCGTGCGGAGGCCACCGGACAATTCGAGAGGAATGCACGTGACCTTCAAGGTTTCCGACCACATCCTGGAGCGCCTGCGCGCATGGGATGTCGACCATGTCTTCTCCTACGCGGGCGACGGCATCAACGGTCTGCTCGCGGCGTGGGGCCGCGCGGACAACAAGCCGGAGTTCATCCAGGCGCGGCACGAGGAGATGGCCGCGTTCCAGGCCGTGGGGTACGCCAAGTTCTCCGGCAAGACCGGCGTGTGCGCCGCGACGTCGGGCCCCGGCGCCATCCACCTGCTCAACGGCCTCTACGACGCCAAGCTCGACCACGTACCGGTCGTGGCGATCGTCGGCCAGACCAACCGCAGCGCGATGGGCGGCTCCTACCAGCAGGAGGTCGACCTCCTCAGCCTCTACAAGGACGTCGCCTCGGAGTTCTGCGAGATGGTGACGGTCCCCGAGCAGCTGCCGAACGTCATCGACCGGGCCCTGCGCGTCGCCTGCGCCAAGCGGACCGTCACGGCCGTGATCGTCCCCGCCGACGTCCAGGACCTGGAGTACTCACCGCCCACGCACGCCTTCAAGATGGTGCCCTCCAGCCTCGGCGTCGCCGCGGGCGCGCCGGTGCCCGCCCCCCAGGACATCGACCGCGCGGCCGAGATCCTGAACGCCGGTGAGAAGGTCGCCGTCCTGATCGGGCAGGGCGCGCGCGGCGCCCGCGCCGAGGTCGTGGAGCTGGCCGACGTGCTCGGCGCCGGAGTCGCCAAGGCCCTGCTCGGCAAGGACGCGCTGCCGGACGACCTGCCGTTCGTGACGGGGTCCATCGGGCTCCTCGGCACCAGGCCCTCGTACGAGATGATGCGGGACTGCGACACCCTGCTCGTGGTGGGGTCGAGCTTCCCGTACTCGCAGTTCCTGCCCGAGTTCGACCAGGCGCGGGCGGTGCAGATCGACATCGACGCCTCCATGGTCGGGCTGCGCTACCCCTTCGAGGTCAACCTCATCGGTGACGCGCGGGAGACCCTCAAGGCCCTGCTGCCGCGGCTCGACCGCAAGAAGCACGGTGCGTGGCGCAAGAAGATCGAGAAGGACACCGCCCGCTGGTGGGAGGTGATGCAGCGGCGCGCCGCGGTGGACGCCGACCCGGTCAACCCCGAGTACGTGGTCCACGCCCTGGACGAACTGCTGCCCGACGACGTCATCCTCGCCGCCGACTCGGGCTCCGCGGCCAACTGGTACGCGCGGCATCTGCGCATGCGCGGCACCATGCGCGGCTCGCTCTCGGGGACGCTCGCGACCATGGGGCCCGGCGTGCCGTACGTCATCGGCGCCAAGTTCGCCCACCCGGACCGGCCCGCGATCGCCCTCGTCGGGGACGGCGCGATGCAGATGAACGGCATGGCCGAACTCATCACCATCGCCAAGTACTGGGAGCGGTGGAGCGATCCGCGGCTCGTCGTCGCCGTGCTGAACAACGGCGACCTGAACCAGGTCACCTGGGAGATGCGGGCCATGGAGGGCGCCCCGCAGTTCGAGCCCTCGCAGAGCATTCCGGACGTGCGCTACGCCGACTTCGCCCGTTCCGTGGGGCTCGCGGGCACCCGGGTCGAGAAGCCCGGCGACGTGCGGTCGGCCTGGACGCAGGCGCTCGCCGCCGACCGGCCCTTCGTCATCGACTTCCGCACCGACCCGGCGGTGCCGCCGATCCCGCCGCACGCCTCGCTCGACCAGATCGAGGCCGCGGCGTCCGCGGTCCTCAAGGGGGACAGCGACCGGGCCGGAATGGTCCGGCAGGGCATCAAGTCGAAGATCCAGGAGATCCTGCCGGGAAACCGGCACCGCGACGACCGTCCGGGCGCGGACGAGGGGTGAACGGGGCTGTGTGGCCCCCTTGCGACGAGGTGCCCGCGGTGGTCCGCGGGCACCTCGTCGCAAGGGCCGGTCTCAGCGGCCGAGGGCCTTCTTGAGCTGCTGCTTGTTCATCGAGGAGCGGCCCTCGACGTTCTTCTTCTTCGCCTCTTCGTAGAGCTGGTCCCTGGTGGGGCCCTGGGCGCCGCTGTGCGAGCGCTCCCCGCCGCGCTGGGGGGCGGACTTGGGGTCCTTCGTCGACGTCCTGCTGGCCGTCCTCGACTCGCCCGAGCGGGCCCGCTCCTTGTTGACCGTACGGGCCGCGATCTCCTTGGCCCGGCCCTCGGACGCCCCGCGGTCCTCGGCGCTGTCCTTGATGTGCTCGTACTGACGCTCGCGCTTCTTGCTCGATCCAGCAGGCATGACGACCTCGCTCTCTCCTGGCCGCCGGTTTCCCGGGCGTCCAGATTCCGTACGGAGGATGGCGGCGCCGGTCGCTGTGGTCCCAGCGGCCGGCGCCTGGCTGTCAGGGTTTCTCGTCGCGCTCGTTGTACGCGCGGGCGGCCCGTTCGTTGAGGGCGCTCCCGGCCCGCTGCACGGTCCGGGAGACCTTTCCGCCGGGCGGTGCGATGTCCCGGCCCTCGCGCTGGCCGCCGGGGCCGCCGGGAGCGCTGGGCAGGAGGCGGGCGGCGACGCCGCTGAGCCGGGTGGTCGCCGTCGGGGCGATCCCGTGCGCCAGACCGGCGGCGCGTGCGGCGGGGGTCAGCACCAGGCGGGTGCGGCGCCGGACGACGGCCCGCACGATGCGCTCGGCGGCGCGGCCCGCGTTCATCGACACCAGCGGGGTCCCCGCGAGCGTGGAGAACCACCCGTACTCCTGGCTCCGCGCGCCGCCGAACTTCGCGTGCAGATGGGAGCCGGTGCGCATCAGGCCCGGATACACGGACGTCACGCTCATGCCGCTGCCCGCCGTCTCGGCACGCAGCCCCTCGCCGAGGACGCCGATCGCGGCCTTGGCGCAGGAGTATGGCAGCAGATGCGGTACGCCGAGCAGCCCGCCGACGGAGGAGATGAGCGCGAGCCTGCCGCCCGACGGGCTCTTCCTGAGGTGGGGGAGGGCTTCGAGGGCCGTGTGCAGGGCGCCGTGGAATATCGTCCGCATGGCGTCGTCGAACTCCTCGGCGCGCAGCGACTCCAGCGGCGCGACCTGGATGATCCCGGCGTTGGCGATGACGATGTCGACGCCGCCGAGGGCCTCGCGCGCGGCGGTGAACAGCTCGCGCACGGCCGCCTGGTCTCGTACGTCGCAGACCGTCGTGCGCACGGCCGCCGAGGGGTGGCGGCCGAGCAGCTTGGCGCGCGCCCGATCGAGCTCGCCGCCGTCGCGCGCGGCGATCGTGACGGCGCAGCCCCGGGCGAGCAGCCGGTCGGCCAGGAGCAGCCCGAGGCCGCGCGACCCGCCGGTCACGACGGCGGAGAGACCGCCGAGGTCGTCCGTACTCCCGATGGTGCCCATCACGGGCGCAGCAAAGTCTTGATCATGCCGTCCTCCTTGGCCTGGAACGTCTCGTACGCCTTGGGGGCTTCCTCCAGGGAGAGGTGGTGCGTGGCGAAGCCGTCGACGCCGAGCGGGTCCTCGTCGGTGAGGAGCGGCAGGATGTCGCCGACCCAGCGGTGGACGTTGGCCTGGCCCATGCGGAACTGGATCTGCTTGTCGAACATCTTCAGGAGCGGCATCGGGTCCGCGGCGCCTCCGTAGACGCCGGAGAGCGAGACCGTGCCGCCGCGGCGGACGATGTCGATCGCCGCGTACAGGGCGCCCAGCCGGTCGATGCCCGCCTTCTCCATGAGCTTCGCGCCGAGCGCGTCGGGCAGCAGGCCGACGCCCCACTGGGCGGCCCTGGCCAGCGGCGCGCCGTGGGCCTCCATGCCGACGGCGTCGATCACGGCGTCGGTGCCGCGTCCCTCGGTCAGTTCGCGGATGGCGTCGCCGATGTCCTTGCCGTGGCCGCGCAGGTCGATGGCCTTGACGCCGTCGCGCGAGGCCCGGCTCAGCCGCTCGGGCACCAGGTCCACGCCGACGACCAGGCTCGCCCCGCGGTGCTTGGCGATCCGCGCGGCCATCGCCCCGATCGGCCCCAGACCGAGCACCGTCACGGTGCCGCCCTGCGGGATCGCGGCGTACTCCACGGCCTGCCAGGCGGTGGGCAGCACGTCGGAGAGGTAGACGAACCGGTCGTCGGCGGGCCCATCGGGCACCTTGACCGGCAGGGTGTTGCCGAACGGCACCCGCATGTACTCCGCCTGGCCGCCAGGCACCTGGCCGTAGAGCTTGGTGTAGCCGAAGAGGGAGGCGCCGGTGCCCTGGTCGTGGTTCTGCGTCGTCTCGCACTGGGAGTGCAGCCCGTGGCCGCACATCCAGCAGTCGCCGCAGGAGACGTTGAACGGCACGACGACCCGGTCGCCCACCGCCAGCTTCGTCACCCCCGGGCCGATCTCCTCCACGATGCCCATGGGTTCGTGGCCGAGGATGTCACCGGCGTCCAGGAACGGTCCGAGAACCTCGTACAGGTGCAGGTCCGAGCCGCAGATCCCGGTGGAGGTGATCCGGATGATCACGTCGGTCGGATCCTTGATGACGGGGTCGGGAACCGTCTCCACCCGTACATCGCGCCTGCCCTGCCATGTCAGTGCCCGCATCGCTCACTCCTCGCCCCCGCTGTCCGGTGTCGTGGCCGTGCTTCCGGAGCGCCGGGTTCCCCGGGCCGGAGGTGTTCATGCGAGACCCACGACGGCGCGGGGCGCGACCCTTCGTCGGCGAACCCACGCATGCCCCCCAGCAAACCCACCCCCGCCGGACGACGCCAACCACGGCGGGCCGTTCGGGGCACCGCCGCACCCTCACCCCGCCGGCGGGAGCGGCTGTTCGGTCCAGATGGTCTTGCCGGAGTGGGTGTAGCGCGTGCCCCAGCGCTGGACGAGGCGGGCGACGATGAACAGGCCGCGGCCGCCCTCGTCGTCCTCGCCGCTGTGGCGCAGATGCGGTGAGGTGTGGCCGGTGTCCGCGACCTCGCAGAGCAGGGTGCGGTCCCGGATGAGACGCACCTGGATCGGCCCTTCGGCGTACCGGACCGCGTTGGTGACCAGCTCGCTGACCACGAGTTCGGTCGTGAACGACAGCTCCTCGAAGCCCCAGTCGTGCAGTTGGCGCGTGGCGAGGTCCCGGGCGTGGCCCGCGGCGACCGGCTCGGCGGGCAGTTCCCACTCGACGACCTGGGAGGTGTCGAGTTCCCTGGTGCGGACGAGCAGCAGGGCGGTGTCGTCGGCCGTCGGGCCGCCCGGCAGGAGTTCCGCGATCGCCCGGTCGCAGAGTTCTTCGAGCGAGGCGCCGCGGTCGCTGAGCACCCGGCCCAGGGTGTCGAGGCCATGGTCGATGTCGCGGTCGCGGGCCTCGACGAGGCCGTCGGTGAAGAGCGCGAGGAGGCTGCCCACCGGCAGTTCGACCTCGGTGGACTCGAACGGCAGGCCGCCGAGGCCGAGCGGCGGTCCGGCGGGCAGGTCGGGGAAGGACGGCCGTCCCGTCGGATCGATGACCGCGGGCGGCAGATGCCCGGCCCGCGCCATGACACAGCGCCGGGTGACCGGGTCGTAGACCGCGTAGAGGCAGGTCGCCCCGGTGGTCACATCGGTGTGGACGCCGTCGGGCGTGCCCAGGCCGCCGCCGTGTTCGTCCGCCGCCTGCGCCACCAGGTCGTCGAGGCGCGAGAGCAGTTCGACGGGGTCCATGTCGAGCTGGGCGAACGCGCGTACGGTCGTGCGGAGGCGGCCCATGGTGGCGGCGGCCTGGAGCCCGTGGCCGACCACGTCACCGACCACGAGTCCGACCCGGGTCCCGGAGAGCGGGATGACGTCGTACCAGTCGCCGCCGACCCCGGTCACATCGTCCGTGGGCAGATAGCGGTGGGCCAGCTCGACCGCCGACTGTTCCGGCAGGCGCTGCGGCAGCAACTGCCGCTGGAGGGCGAGCGAGGCGTTGCGCTCCCGGGTGAAGCGGCGGGCGTTGTCGATGGACACGGCCGCGCGGGCGACCAGTTCGTCGGCGAGCGCCACCTCGCCGCCGTCGAAGGTGGCCGTACCGGTGCCGCGCACGAGGGTGACGAGCCCGAGGAGGCTGTTCTCGGCCCGCAGCGGCACCACGAGATCGGTGTCCTCAAGGACGAGCCCGCCGGAGGCGAGGCTGCGGTCCTGCGGTGAGCCCGCCGGGTAGGCGACGGGGGAGCGGTCCGCCGCGGAAGGGGCGGAGATCCGGCCGTCCGGCGGGGCCCCGACCCAGCGGGCGGCGACCCGCACCAGGTCCATGGCGGCCGAGGAGCCGGTGGCCGGCACATCGCCGTCGAGGACCGCCCTGCCGAGGTCGACCGTGACGGCGACGGCGAACTCCGGTACGGCCACCTCGGCGATCTTCTCGGCCGTGGCCGTCACGTCCAGGGCGGTCCCGATGCCGCGCCCCGCCTCCACGAGCAGCGCCAGGTGCCGCTGGGCCTTGTCGCGGGCGGAGATGTCGAAGGCGTCCTCGCACACGCCGATCACGCGGCCGTCGGCGTCCTGGAGCCGGTAGTAGGCGCAGGACCAGAGGTGGCCGTTCTCCGGGTCGCTGGGCGGGCGGCCCTGGAAGTGCAGGTCGAGGAAGGGCTCTCCGGTGTCCAGCACATGCCGCATCACCGCGTCGAGCGTCTGCGGGTGGCCCTTGGTGACGAACTTGCCCTCGAAGTACATCTCATCGGCCCGCGAGCCGCGGAACTCCGCGAACGGCCGCCCCATCTCCAGCTCGTACGCCGTGTTGCACCAGGCCAGACGGAGATCGGTGTCGTAGATCGCGAGGCCGACGGGCGACTGGGTGGCGAGGCCGTGCAGCAGGGCGAGCCGCGCCTCCCACAGCCGCAGGTCCCTCAGCTCCGTCAGGACGAGGACCTGCCCTGCCGGTCCGGTGTCCGCCAGCGGACACACCGCCGTGGCCACGATCAGCTCGGACCCGTCACGGTGGCGGGCCACCCGGATCTCGTTCCCCCGGAACCCGGCGGGGACGGCGGAGGGCACCGGCCCGGGCGGCAGGAACGTGGCCAGGGAGTGCCCGACGATCTCGCCGGACGGGTACCCGAGGAGCCGCTCCGCGGCCGGGCTCCAGCCGATGACCGTGTCGCGGGCGTCGAGAACCGCCGTGGCCCCCCGGGTGATGTCGAGGGGACCTCGGAAGTCAGTGCTCAGCTCGGCGTTCCGTGCAGTCATGGCGCCACATCAGCCCCGTTCATCCTCTCCAGAGTCCGCCGTCGTGGGGACGGGCACAACCGCGGGGCGCGAGCGGCTACCCCATGCGGGGTGCGGGGCCGGGCGGACGGCTCCGGACGACGCCGATCGAGGTGACCTCGTAGACGACGGCGGAACTCATCGACAGGCCGCGGCAGGTGAGCCGGCGGGGCGCCGTGCGATGGGAGCGCACCTCGATGTCGAAGGCGGCAGGAACGGGCGTTCGGGTGAGGACGCGGATGCGCCAGTGGTCGTGTTCGCGGGCGGTCGCGACGACCGTGTAGCCGTAACGCCCCGCCGGGCCGAAGCGTCTGAGCAGGGCGGCTACGACGGCCTGCTGTGGCGGAAAGAGGTCCGTGTATCCGCGCAGGTGCTCACCGTGGACGCGGTCGGCGAGGTGCTCGGCGACCGTGTCCACGGACGTGGCGGCGTCGAGACCGCCGTAGTAGACACCGTCGGGCGCCACGACGACATTGGCGGCGAACCGGTCGCCGCCCACATGGCTGCACTCCCACACCAGCTCGGGCCAGCGCTCGCTCAGGGCGCGCCCGACCGGACGGCCGCGCACGGCGCAGCAGGTGTCATGCTGGCCATGGGTGCAGACGAGGACGACGGGCGGCAGGCCGGGTTCGCCCGTGGCGGCGAGCGCCCCGGCGATCCCCGCCAGATCCTCGTCACGGCTCCAGGTGCCCCACCGCTGACGGTCGGCCCCCGCGCTGTCGTGGTGCAGCACGGCCCACCGCCTGGGGCCCTCCGGCGCACGGCGCCCGTGCCGCCTGATCAGCAGGATGCGGGCCCGCACGGCCTGGGCGGCGGCGAACACGAGGCTCTTGGCCGCCGGTTCGAGGGCGAGGCCGTCGAAGCCGTTGGACGGCCAGCCGCCCGGGTACTCGATCAGGACCCAGACGGAGCCGTACGGCGCCGTGCCCGCGAGCGGGTCGCCGCGGCTCTGGGCGGCGTCGGCGCAGAAGAAGCGTCCGTCCGCGCTCACCGCGGCCACGTCACCGCTCGGCGGGGACCAGGACGCCCGCGCGCAGCAGTCTCCGGACGAGTTCGACGCCGAGATCACCGGCGGTGCGGACCTCGCCGTCGAGCATCCGGGCCACCGACGGCAGATCGGCCCGCGGGAAGTCCAGCCAGCCCACGCGGGTGAGCAGGCGCGGGCCGTCGAGGCGCGCCTCGAGCGACGCGCGCAGCCGCACCGGGGAGTCGGCCCGCAGCTCGCCGACGGCCGCGAGCTGGGCCAGCGGCCCCATCGGCGCGGGGCGTGCCTGCCCCCGCCGGGCGCGGTGGAACAGCGGCGCGGGATCGGCGCCCGCGATCGCGGCGAGGAGGTGTTCGCGTACGCGTTCCAGCTCCTCGCCCGGCCCCTCGGTGCCCAGGGGCAGCGTGCCGCGCATCCCGGGGTCGTCGCGCAGCGTCGCGAGCGCGGCCTCGGCGAGCTGTTCGGCCAGCGCGTGGCGCGTCCAGGTGTGGACTCCGAGGGTGAGATGGACCGAGACCTCGCCCTGCGCCTCGGCGGCGTGCAGCCAGCCCCTCGGCAGATAGAGGACGTCGCCCGGTTCGAGCACGGTGTCGGTGTGCGGCTCGCCCCGCGCGGCCTCGGCGACGGCGGTGCGGCGGTCGGTCCAGGGCTGGTCGCGCAGCGGGTCGGGGTGGACGGGCTCGTGGACGATCCAGCGCTTGGTGCCCTCGATCTGGAGCACGAAGACGTCGTGGACGTCGTAGTGGGCGTCGAAGCCGCGGTTCTGCGGCGGCGTGACGTAGGCGTTGGCCTGCACGGGGTGCCCCAGCTCGGTGCCGAGCCGGGCGGCCAGCTCGGCCACCGGCTCCCATGTGCGGTGCAGCGCCTGGAGGACGAGCGTGGCGCCGTCGGCGAACGCGCGCCACAGCGCGGTGTCGTCGAGCTGGTCGGAGACGGTGGCGCCGATACCGCCGGACGAGGTGAACGACGCCTCGGGAAGCGTGGAGCCGTCCTTGGCGACGCGGAGGAAGGGCGTACGCAGCCCACGCCGCGCGACCAGCTCGTCGACGGCGTCGGCGGAGAACAGGTCGGAGAAGTCACTCGCCCGGCGCGTGAGCAGCGCGGTGCGGGCCCAGACCTTACGGGCGAACTCCGCCCGACTCAGGCCACCGGTCAGACGTGCCTCCAGGACACCGGCGCCCGCGGCGGGGCCGGTGTCCTGGAGCCCGGTCGGGGTGTCGCTCAAACGCCGCGCCCAGACTTGCCCGCGCCGCCGTCGGCGCCACCGTCCCGCACACCGGGCGTCCCGGCCGCGCCTCCGTCGGCGGGACCCTCGGCCCCTCCATCGGCTCCGCCGTCGTGCACGCCGGGTGTCCCGGCCGCGCCCCCGTCGGCAGGACCCTCGGCCCCACCGTCGGCGCCTCCGTCGTGCACGCCGGGGGTGCCCGCCGCGCCACCGTCAGCAGGACCCTCGGCCCCGCCGTCGGCGCCGCCGTCGTGCACGCCGGGCGTGCCCGCCGCGCCTCCGTCGGCGGGACCTTCCGCCCCGCCGTCGGCCCCGCCGTCGTGGACGCCGGGCGTACCCGCCGCACCGCCGTCCGCCGGGCCCTCTTCCTGGTTCGGGTCCTGCTTCGCCATGGTTCCTCCTGAGAATCGAGCGCGCCGAGAGTCGAACGCCGGGAATCGGGCGCCGAGAGTCGAACGGCCGGGAGCGGGCGCACCTCCGGAGCCCTCTGTCCCCACCACGCTCACTCAGGTGATGTTGGTCGGCAACCTGGAGGGGCTCGGCCTCGCCGTTGCCCGTGAGGCCCCCGTTGTACTCTCCTGAGACCGCCCTTGACCCGCAGCAGCGGGCAGGGAGCAGACACCTCGGGAGATTCACGATGTTCCGAACCATGTTCAAGTCGAAGATCCACCGCGCCACCGTCACCCAGGCCGACCTGCACTACGTAGGGTCCGTCACCATCGACGCCGATCTTCTCGACGCCGCAGACCTGCTGCCCGGTGAGCTCGTGCACATCGTCGACATCACCAATGGCGCGCGCCTGGAGACGTACACCATCGAGGGGGAGCGCGGGAGCGGTGTCATCGGGATCAACGGTGCCGCCGCGCACCTCGTGCACCCCGGCGACCGGGTGATCATCATCAGCTACGCGCAGGTCGACGACGCCGAGGCGCGGGCGCTGAAGCCGCGGGTCGTCCATGTCGACGAGGCCAATCGGGTCGTGGCTCTCGGTGACGATCCGGGCGAGCCGGTGCCGGGCGACGACCGTATGGCGCGGAGTCCGCTGAGCGTGTGAGCCGCCGTCGGCGGAGCGTGGTGAGCGGGGCGTGCCGAAGAGTGGAAGGCTTGGGGGCGAAGGCGTCGGGTAGTCGGGGGTGGAGCCGACGAACCACTGGCTGGAGGATCGCAATGACGCAACCGTTCCCGGAGCCCGCACCGCCCACCCC
>NZ_JASKYR010000669.1:0-3969 GCF_041028215.1 Streptomyces flavofungini | reverse complement strand
CCATCGCCAGGTGGGGGTCGGGAATCGCGGCCATGAGAGTTCTCCTTTCGTGCACGGTTCTGTCGTTCGCGGTCCTGTCCTTCGCGGCCCTGTCGTTTGCGGTGATGTCGTGCGTGGTCCTGTCGGCTGCCGCGGTCTCAGGTCAGCGCAGCGTGTTCATCCGCCCGCTTGGGCCTCCCGGCCCGCCAATGCCTGTTCGACCCACGTGCGCAGTGCGTGCGCGGGGGCCGCGCCCGCCTGGCGGGCGACCTGCTCGCCCCGGTCCAGGACAAGAAGGGTCGGAACGGCCTGCACTTCGAATCGGCCGCTGAGCCGTGGGTTCTTGTCGACGTCGACCTTGACGAGCTTGATGCGTCCTGCGAGGTCGCGGGCGACCTGTTCGAGGGCGGGGCTGACCATGCGGCAGGGGCCGCACCAGGTGGCCCAGAGGTCGACGACCACGGGCAGGGAGGCCCGCTCGGCGACCTCGGCGAAGTCGTCGTCGCCGGAGTCCACGACCCAGGGCAGGGGCCGCTCGCAGTGGCCGCACTTGGGCCGTCCCGCGGCGGCCACGGGGATGCGGTTGCCGCGCCCGCAGTTCGGGCAGGTCACCGTCGTCGTCCGGGTGGTGTTCACGCCGCCCTCGCCTCCCGGTCCCCCGGTTGCTGATCGTAGGTGACCAGCAGTTCTCCGTGTTCGGCGTCGACGCGCACCGTCGCACCGTCCTGGACGTCGCCGCGCAGCAGGGCGCGTCCGACCAGCGTCTCGACCTCGTGGGAGATGTAGCGCCGCAGTGGCCGCGCCCCGTAGATCGGGTCGTAGCCCTGGTGGGCGATCAGCTCGCGCGCGCTGTCGGTGAGTTCGACGGTGATACGGCGTTCGGCGAGCCGCTGCCGCAGTTCGTTGAACTGCAGTTCAACGATCTGCTCGATCTGCCGCTCGCCGAGTGGCTTGAACAGCACGATGTCGTCTACGCGGTTGAGGAACTCCGGGCGGAAGTGTCCGCGCAGCTCGCCCATCACCAGGGCGCGGGCGTCGGGCTTGATCTCACCGTCGGCGGTGGCACCGTCGAGGAGATGCTCGGAGCCGATGTTGGACGTCATGATGATCACGGTGTTGCGGAAGTCGACGGTACGGCCCTGGGAATCCGTGATGCGGCCGTCGTCCAGGATCTGCAGCAGAGTGTTGAAGACATCGGTGTGCGCCTTCTCGATCTCGTCGAAGAGCACGACCGAGTACGGCTTGCGGCGTACGGCCTCGGTGAGCTGACCGCCCTCCTCATAGCCGACGTATCCGGGCGGTGCGCCCATGAGGCGGCTGACGGTGTGCCGCTCCTGGTACTCGCTCATGTCGAGCCGGACGATGTTCTCCTCGGAGTCGAACAGGGCCCGGGCCAGGGTCTTGGCCAGCTCGGTCTTCCCGACGCCGGTGGGGCCGAGGAAGATGAACGAGCCGATGGGGCGGCGAGGGTCGCGGATGCCGGAGCGGGCGCGGATGATGGCGTCGGCGACGAGTTTGACGGCCTCGTCCTGGCCGATGACGCGTTCGCGCAGGATCTCGTCGAGGCGCAGCAGTTTTTCGCGTTCGCCCTCCTGGAGGCGGGCGACGGGGACGCCGGTCCAGGCGGCGACGATCTCGGCGATCTCCTCTTCGGTGACGACCTCGCGCAGCAGGCGGTTCGGCCCTTGTTTGGCGGCCAGTTGCTCCTCCTCGGCGGCGAGTCGGCGCTCCAGTTCCTGGAGGCGGCCATAGCGGAGTTCGGCGGCGCGGTTGAGGTCGTAGGCGCGTTCGGCCTCCTCCGCCTCGATGCGGACCTGTTCCAGTTCCTGGCGCAGCTCCTGCACGCGGCGGATCGCCTGCCTCTCGGCCTCCCACTGGGCGTGTTTGGCGTCGGCCTCCGCGCGCAGGTCGGCCAGTTCCTTGCGCAGCTCGCTCAGGCGGGTCTCACTGGCGGGGTCGGTCTCCTTGGAGAGGGCGGCTTCCTCGATCTCCAGGCGGGTGACGCGTCGGGTGATCTCGTCGAGTTCGGCAGGCATGGAGTCGATCTCGGTGCGCAGCCGGGCGCAGGCCTCGTCCACGAGGTCGATGGCCTTGTCCGGCAGGAACCGGTCGGTGATGTAGCGGTGGCTGAGGGTGGCCGCGGAGACCAGGGCGGTGTCCTGGATCTTCACTCCGTGGAAGACCTCCAGGCGTTCGCGCAGGCCTCGCAGGATGGAGATGGTGTCCTCCACGCTCGGCTCGTCGACCACCACCTGCTGGAAGCGGCGCTCAAGGGCGGCGTCCTTCTCGATGTGCTTGCGGTACTCGTCGAGGGTGGTGGCGCCGATCATGTGGAGTTCTCCGCGCGCGAGCATCGGCTTGAGCATGTTGCCCGCGTCCATGGCTCCTTCGGCGGCACCCGCGCCGACGACGGTGTGCAGTTCGTCGACGAAGAGCAGGATGCGCCCCTGGGCGGCCTTGACCTCGCTGAGCACGGCCTTGAGCCGTTCCTCGAACTCGCCGCGGTACTTCGCCCCGGCGACCAGGGAGCCCATGTCGAGGGCGAACACGGTCCTGTCGCGCAGCCCTTCGGGCACGTCGCCGCGGACGATGCGCTGGGCGAGGCCTTCGACGATGGCGGTCTTGCCGACGCCGGGGTCGCCGATGAGGACCGGGTTGTTCTTGGACTTGCGGCTGAGGATCTGGGTGACGCGGCGGATCTCGGCGTCGCGGCCGATGACCGGGTCGAGGCTGCCGGACCGGGCCTCGGCGACGAGGTCGCGGCCGTACTTGTCCAGAGCCTCGTAGGCCACTTCGGGGTTGGCGGAGGTGACGCGCTGGTTCCCGCGGACCTGGGTGAGCGCGCTCAGGAAGGAGTCCCTGGTGAGGCCTGCCTCCTTCAGGAGACGTCCAGCGGGGGTCGATGAGCCCTCTTCCGCCAGGGCGAGCAGGAGATGTTCCACCGACACGTATTCGTCCTTGAGGCGGGTGGCCTCCCGTTCGGCGGCGTCGAGCAGGCGGGCCAGACGCTGGGTGACGAAGACCTGGCCGGGGGATGCGCCGGGGCCGGTGACTCGCGGGCGCCGGGAGAGTTCCTCGCGCACGGCCTCGCGCAGCCTGTCCGGCTCGGCACCGGCCTGTCGCACCAACCGCGGGATCAGACCGTCCTCCTGATCGAGGAGTGCGAGCAGCAGGTGTTCCCCGTCGACCTCGGTCTGCCCCATGCCGAGGGCCGCGGTCTGGGCCTCCTGGAGGGCTTCCTGGGACTTCTGGATGAGACGGTTCATGTCCATGGGTGGTTTTCACTCCTCGTGCCGTGCCCTCGCAGGGCGGCTTCGAGCAGGCTGATGCGGTCGAGCAGGTCGAGCACCAGGCCGATCGAGGCGTAGTTGAGGCAGAGTCCGGAGCGCAGCCGCTGGATGCGGGCCAGCAGCCCCGGGGCCGTGGGGTCGAACACCAGGTGCCCCGCGGCGTCGCGGTCGGCGTCGACAAGCCCGAGGGCGACGAACCGGCGGATCAGGTCGGGGTGGAGGCCCGAGCGCCGGGCTACGGCGTCCAGGGAGAGTCTGCGGACGGGTACGAGCGCGTACCGGACAGCCGTGGCGGTGGTGAGGCCAGGGCCCGTCCGCACCGGGCGATCGTCCCTGTGGGCACGGGCGATGCCTGCCGCTTCCGCGGGTCGGTCGTTCATCGTGTCCTCCTGGGGTCGAAGGAGGAGGTGGCGGCGAGCTCCTCGACCAGTTCGCGCTCCCGGTCGCTCAGGGTGGGCGGCACCATGACGCGGAGTTCGGCGTACAGGTCGCCGTCGGCGCCGCGCGGACTGGGCATGCCCTCGCCGCGCAGCCGCAGTCGCCGACCGCTGGACGAACCCGCGGGCACGGTGACCTTGGCCGTGCCGCCGCCAGGGGTGGGCACGGGCACGGTCGCGCCGAGGGCCGCTTCCCAGGGGGTGACCGGGACCTGGACGTGGACATCACGGCCTTCCAGCCGGAACTGTGGGTGGGGCTGGAT
>NZ_JASKYR010000668.1:0-4684 GCF_041028215.1 Streptomyces flavofungini | reverse complement strand
GTCCGCAACCTCCTCTCCCGGCGCCAGGTCATGAACACCTCCTTCGACTCCCTCCACCTGGTCAACTCCTACGGCGCGTTCGGCAGCGTCAACCGGGAACGGCGGGAGATCGTGATCGAGGGCACCTCCGACCCGGTGGCGCGCGAGGACGGCGACTGGCGGGCCTACGAGTTCAAGGGCAAGCCCGGCGACGTCCGCCGCTGGCCGCGCCAGTTCGCCCCGTACCATCTGCGCCTGGACTGGATGATGTGGTTCGCGGGGCTCTCCCCCGCCTATGCCAGGGCGTGGTTCGGGCCCCTGGTGGAACGGCTCCTCGAAGGCGACCGCGACACGCTGCGGCTGCTGCGCCGCTCCCCGTTCCCGCCCGGCGAGCCGCCGAGGTTCATCCGCGCCAGGCTGTACCGCTACCGCTACACCACCCCGCACGAGCGGCGCGCGACGGGCGCCTGCTGGGAGCGCGCCTACATGCGTGAGTTCCTGGCACCCACCCGGCTGACCACGGCCTCTCAGCCACCGGGCAGTCCGTAGACGCGCCGGGCCGTCCCCGCGAAGATCTCGCCGCGCGCGGCGGCGCCCAGGGAGTGGGTCAGCAGCTCCGCCGCGTCGAGCACCTCGTCGTAGGAGGCGGCGAGCAGACTCACCGGCCAGTCCGAGCCGAACATCAGCCGCTCGGGACCGAAGGCGCCCACGACCGTGTCCACGAAGGGCCGCAGGTCCTCCACCGTCCAGTCCTTGTGGTCGGCCTCGGTGACCATGCCGGAGAGCTTGCAGACCGTGTTGGGCCGGACGGCGAGCGCGCGGACCGCCGAGGCCCAGGGTTCCAGGGCGCCGGAGGCGATGGGCGGCTTGCCCAGATGGTCGAGGACGAAGGTGAGCCCGGGGTGGTCAACCGCCGCCCTCGCGCAGGACGGCAACTGGTGCGGCAGCACCACGAGGTCATAGACGAGCCCCGCGTCGGCGAGGGCGGCGAGGCCCCTGCGCACATCGGGGCGGAGCAGCCACTCGGGGTCCTGCTCGCCCCGCACCTGGTGGCGGATGCCCACCAGACGTTCGCCGCCGGGCAGTTCACGCAGGCGGGCCAGGGTCTCGGCCACGTCGGGGCGGGTCAGGTCCGTCCAGCCGACGACGCCCGCCACCAGGTCGCTCTCCGCCGCGAGGGCGAGGAACTCCGGGGTCTCCTCGGCCACCGTCGCCGTCTGCACCAGAACCGTGGCGCCGACCCCGGCCGAGCGCGCCTCGGGCGCCAGATCGCTCAGGGAGAAGCTCCTGCGCAGGGGCGCGAGGGCGTCGTCGGCGAGCCAGTCCTGCTCGCGCACGGCGAGGTCCCACACCTGGTGGTGGGCGTCGACGAACGGGCCCGTCCCGCGCAGGGCGCTCATGGCAACACCCCCGCCACGGGCAGGGCGGCGTCCGGCTTTCCGGCCCGGTCGGCGCGGATCTCGGCGTGCGGGGCGATCCTCATGGGCGAGCCTTTCCTAATCTCCCAGAGTACGGGCACCACGCCCGGCGGCAGCCCCCTCCGCACGGGCTTCGCGCCAAAACCCGCGGGCACCCCCGGCGTTGCCATGGCACCGGGGGCCCGCACACCTGGCGGGGTGGCTCAGCCCCTGCTGAACCGCAGCGTCACCAGCTCGAACGGCCGCAGCTTCACCGCCACCGCGCCATCGGCCAGTTCCGGCGCCGCGGTGTCCGCGAGCGGGCGCTCCAGGAGGTCGGTCACCGCGACCGAGTCCGCCGGGAAGCCCGTGGTCAGCGTGGCCCTGGCCCGGCCGCCATGCGCCTCGTGGAAGCGGACGACCACGTCGCCGCTGCCGTCGTCGGCGAGCTTGAGGGCCGTGACGACCACCGCGTCGTCGTCGACCGTGACCAGCGGCGCCACCTCGGAGCCGCCCGTGACGGCACGCTCGGGCAGATTGACCCGGTAGCCCTCACGCACCGCGTCCCCGATCGAGGCACCCGGTACGAGCGCGTGCCGGAAGCGGTGCACGCCCTGGTCGGTCTCGGGGTCGGGGAAGCGCGGGGCGCGCAGCAGCGAGACCCGGACCGTGGTGGTCGTACCGGAGTCCTCGGTGCGCACCGTGCGGGTCACGTCGTGCCCGTACGTCGAGTCGTTGACCAGGGCCACGCCCCAGCCCGGCTCCTCCACGTGCACGAAGCGGTGGTTGCACGCCTCGAACTTGGCGGCCTCCCAGCTCGTGTTGGTGTGGGTGGCCCGGTAGAAGTGGCCGTACTGGGTCTCCGACGCGTACCGCTCGGCGTGGATGTCCAGCGGGAAGGCCAGCTTGAGGAACTTCTCCGTCTCGTGCCAGTCGACCTCGGTGTCGATGTCCAGGCGCCGCGACCCGGGCGCCAGCGTCAGCACCTGGGTCAGGCGCGAGTCCCCGAAGGTGCGCACCACCCGCACCGAGCCGCCCTCACCCGCGGTGACCTCGTCCGCCTCCGTGAGGTCGGTGACGGTGTTGCGGTAGAACTCATCCACGTCCCAGGCGTCCCACATGTTCGGGAAGTCGGCGTGGATCTGCGGCAGGTTCGCCGCCCGCCCCGGCGCGACGGTCTCCCGGTCGGCGAGGAGATCGTAGGCGGAGACGACCAGGCCCCGGCCGTCGATCTCCACCCGCAGCAGCCCGTTGTCGAGCACGAAGCCGCCGTCCGCGCGCGAGCCGATCGCCGACTGCCCCTCGGCGGTCGCACGCCCCGCGCCGCCCGCGAGCACGCCGCCCCTGCTGTGCGGGGCCGCGTTGAAGACCAGCTCGGTGCCGCCCTCACCGGCCAGGGCGCGCTGCGCGTTGTCGATGATGCCGGTCAGCTCCCGCGCGAGCGCCGCGTACGTCGCACGCGCCTCGCGGTGCACCCAGGCGATGGAGGAACCGGGCAGGATGTCGTGGAACTGATGCAGCAGCACCGTCTTCCAGATGCGGTCCAACTGCTCGTAGGGGTAGGTGAACCCGGTGCGCACCGCAGCCGTCGCCGCCCACAGCTCCGCCTCGCGCAGCAGGTGTTCGCTGCGCCGGTTGCCCTGCTTGGTGCCCGCCTGGCTGGTGAGGGTGGCCCGGTGCAGCTCCAGATACAGCTCACCGACCCAGACCGGCGCGTTCGGGTACTCGGCCTCGGCCTTCTCGAAGAACTCCGCCGGTGTCTCCCACCGCACGGTCGCCGAACCCTCCAGGTCCCGCATCCGCGCGGCCTTCGCGATCATCTCGCGGGTGGTGCCGCCACCGCCGTCGCCCCAGCCGGTGGGCGCCAGGGAGTGCCGGGCCACCCCCTTGTCCTTGAAGTTCTTCGCCGCGTGGGCGATCTCGCTGCCCTTCATCGAGCAGTTGTAGGTGTCGACGGGCGGGAAGTGGGTGAAGATCCGGGTCCCGTCGATGCCCTCCCAGTTGAAGGTGTGGTGCGGGAAGCGGTTGGTCTGCGACCAGGAGATCTTCTGCGTGAGCAGCCACTTCGACCCGGCGGCCTTGATGATCTGGGGCAGCCCCGCGGCGAAGCCGAAGGTGTCGGGCAGCCACGCCTCGTCGTTCTCGACGCCGAACTCCTCCAGGAAGAAGCGCTTGCCGTGCACGAACTGCCGGGCCATCGCCTCCGATCCCGGCATGTTCGTGTCCGACTCCACCCACATGCCGCCCGCGGGCACGAAGCGGCCGTCGGCGACGGCCTTCTTCACCTTCGCCCACACCTCGGGGCGGTGCTCCTTGATCCAGGCCCACTGCTGCGCCTGGGACATCGCGAAGACGAAGTCCGGCTCGTCCTCGATGAGCGCGGTCATGTTGGACGTCGTACGCGCCACCTTGCGCACCGTCTCGCGCAGCGGCCACAGCCAGGCGGAGTCGATGTGGGCGTGGCCGACGGCGCTGATGCGGTGCGCGGAGGGCTCGGCGGGGGTGGCGAGCACCTTCTCCAGCTCGGCGCGGGCGGCGGCGGCCGAGCCGTTCACGTCCTGGAGGTCGACGGCGTCCAGGGCACGGCCGACCGCGCGCGTGATCTCGTACCGCCGTCCGGAGTCCTCGGGCAGCTCCCGCATCAGCTCGCCGAGGACCTCCAGGTCGATGACGAGCTGCCACACCGTCTCGTCGAAGACGGCGAGGTCCATGCGCTCCAGCTTGTACTGGGGTTCGCTGCCCGCGGTCTCCTTGTCGCCCAGCTGGGTCGGCAGGAAGGGGTGGTAGTCCAGGATGACGGGGTTGGACGCGGCCTCGATGTGCAGCCGCACCTCTTCGCCGCCCTCGGCGGGGGCGGCCACCCTGACCCACTGGTTACGGGGGTTGAGACCCTTCACCGGGGTGCCGTCGGGGCGGTAGACGAGACCCTCGCACTGGAAGCCCGGCATGTTCTCGTCGAAGCCGAGGTCCAGGATGGCCTCGACGGTCTTCCCCGCCCACTCCTTCGGCACGGTCCCGCTCACCCGGAACCAGCTGGTGCCCCAGGGCGCGCCCCACCGCTCCCCCACGCGGGTCGCCACCGGCTCGGCGACGAGGCCCTCCGCCACGGGGACGGGTTCGCCGGGGGCGTTCCAGACGGCGATGTCGAGAGGAACGGAGGCGGGGTACACGGCGGGCCGGATGCGCTCGTCCAGCACGCGCTTGAGCCGGCCTTCGACGAGGCTGCGGTCGTCATGCATGAGGGTCTCCAGGGAGGTGGGTGATGGGTGCCGGGCGGGCTGAAGTTCCAGCCCCTCCGGCGTTTGAGG
>NZ_JASKYR010000667.1:0-4899 GCF_041028215.1 Streptomyces flavofungini | reverse complement strand
CAGAACTYCCAGGCCTACCTCGCGGGCGCCGCCCCCGACATCTGGCGGCACCCGCCGGGCAAGGCCTGGCAGGGCAGGGGCGGTGCGTCCGCGAGCGGTTCGAGCGGTGTCGCCTCCGAGGTGACCTCCGGCTTCGGCGCCATCGGTTACTTCGAACTGTCCCTCGCCGAGGCCCGGCACATCAAGACCGTCAGCCTCGACACGGGCGCGCCCACGCCCGTCGCGCCGACACCGAAGACGGCGTCGGCCGGTATCGCGGCGGCACGGGTCGCCGGGGACGGCAAGGACATGACGCTCAAGTTCCGGCACGACGCCTCGACGCCGGGCGCGTACCCCCTGGTCCAGGTCACGTACGAGATCGTCTGTGACAAGGGCAACGCGAAGGCGACGCTGCCCGCGCTCAAGTCGTTCCTGGCCTATACGGCGAGCGGGGCGGGGCAGCGGCGGCTGTCACGGCTGCACTACGCGCCCCTGCCGGAGTCGGTGGCGGGGCGGGTGCGGGAGGTGGTGGACGGGCTGTCCTGAGCATGTCGTGAGTGGTGGACGGCCTGTCCTGAGTACGTCCCGAGTGGTGGCCGGGCCGTGCCGGTGTGTAGTGACACAGGTCACAGTGCGCGGTCGGAACTCGATCGCCTCGCCGTCCGACTCCTGGATCGGCTCGGGCCCAGCCGGGCCGTAGTCCGTCTCATTCAGGGGAGCGCCTCATGGCCGCCGAATCCACCGCCCTCGCCGAAGGCGAAGGACAGCCACCGCAGCCACCGGCCGGACCCGATGAGGCGTCGCGCGGCGCGCGGGACGGTGGCGCGCCGAAGCGGTCCGGCCGGGCGGCACTGCGACCGCTCGTGCTGCGGCTGCACTTCTACGCCGGGCTGCTGATCGCCCCGTTCCTGCTGGTCGCCGCCACCACGGGCCTGCTGTACGCCTGTTCGTTCCAGGCCGAGAAGATCGTGTACGCCGATGAGCTCCGCGTCGACGTGCCGCCGGGCAGGGGAGAGCTGCCCCTGACCGAGCAGGTGGCCGCGGCCCGCGCCGCGCACCCCGAAGGCGCGATCAGTGCCGTGCGGCCGTCGCCGGAGGAGGGCGCCACCACGCGGGTGATGCTGTCCGGGGTGCCCGGGGTCGACCCCGACCGGACCCTCGCCGTCTTCGTGGACCCCTACACCGGCACGGTGCGCGGCGACCTCGAACAGTACGGATCGAGCGGCGCCCTCCCGCTGCGCACCTGGATCGACGAACTCCACCGCGACCTGCATCTGGGCGAGACCGGCCGCCTCTACAGCGAACTCGCGGCGAGCTGGCTGTGGGTGATCGCGGGCGGCGGCCTCGTCCTGTGGTTCGGCCGCCGCGGGTCGCAGCGGAAGCTGCGCGGCACCACGGGCCGCCGACGCACCCTGTCGCTGCACGGCTCGGTCGGCGTCTGGGCCGCCCTCGGCCTGATCTTCCTGTCGGCCACGGGGCTGACCTGGTCGGCCTACGCGGGCGCGAGCATCGGTGACCTGCGCGAGGCCATCGGCCAGACCACGCCCGCGGTGACGTCGACGGTGGCGCCCGCCGCCGGGTCCGGCGGCGGTTCCGGTTCCGGGGCCGGGGGCGAGCACGCCGGTCACGGCGCGGGCGGTACGTCAGCGGGAGCGTCGGGCGATGAGGCGCCGGGGGCGGCGTCGCCGGACGTCGGGCTCGACGCCGTCCTGAAGGCGGGCCGGGACCAGGGGCTCTCCGACCCCGTGGAGATCGTGCCGCCCGCCGACGCCTCGTCCGCCTATGTCGTCCGCCAGATACAGCGGAGCTGGCCCGAGAAGCAGGACTCGATCGCCGTGAACCCCGCGAACGGCGAGGTCACGGACGTCCTGCGGTTCGACGACTACCCGGTGCTCGCCAAGCTGACGCGCTGGGGCATCGACGCGCACACCGGTTCGCTGTTCGGCGTCGTCAACCAGATCGCCCTGGTCGTGCTCGCCCTCTGCCTGATCCTCCTGATCGTCTGGGGCTACCGCATGTGGTGGCAGCGGGGCCGCGGCTCCGCCTTCGGGCGGCCCATGGCGCGCGGGTCGTGGCAGCACGTGCCGCCCCACGTCCTCGTCCCGCTCCTCGCGGCCATCGCCGTGCTCGGCTACTTCGTGCCGCTGCTCGGCATTCCGCTCGCGGCGTTCCTCGCGGTGGACATCGCGCTGGGCGAGATCGCTCATCGGCGGGGGAAGCGCACGTACGGGTGAGGCTCGCGCGGCGGGATGACGCTCGCGCGGCCGGGTGACGCTCGTACCGTACGACCGCTCCCGTACGGCTGCTCCCGCCGAGCCGCTCCCGCACCGCATATCACACCGAGGGGGCGGGCGGGGGCGGCTCGGCGGCGACGCAGAACTCATTGCCCTCCGGGTCGGCCATCACCACATGGTGGCCGGGGAACTCCGCGAGCACGCCGCCGCCCGCCGCGACGAGCCGCTCCGACTCCGCCTTGATCCTCGCCCAGCGCTCGCCGGGCGAGCCGTGCCCGGCCACCCGGACGTCGATGTGCAGCCGGTTCTTCGCGGACTTGGGCTCGGGCACCTTCAGGAGCGAGAGGCGCGGGCCGTGCCCCTCGGGGTCGCAGAGCCAGGCCGCGTCGCTCACGGACTCGCCCTCGGGTGGATCGAAGCTCGCGAACCACTCCTCGCGGGTGGTGAACGGCGCGGGCGGCGGCGCGTCCACATAGCCGAGCGCCGTCTTCCAGAAGGCGCCGAGGAGCTGGGCGTCCGCGCAGTCGAGGGTCAGGTCGATCTTGTTTGCCATGCCCCGGACGGTACTGTGCGGCACTGACAACGGGCCCGGGTTGTACAGGCCATTCCGGTTCCCTCGAATTCCCTCGAAAGCAGAAGCGGCGCGGGTGTGTGAGGACGGGCAGAGCGGGCACTCGAAGTGTGGGCCCCGCCGTGTCTCCCCCGTCGCGGCGGGGCTCCCTCGTGTCCGGGACATGTCCTGTCCCCTTCTTGGCGTTCCCCGCCCCTTCCCGGCAGGTTTGAGTGAGCCCAGGTCGGCTACTCGTGCCCGTCCGAAGGGAGAGGCCTCGTGACAGCCACGACACCCTCACCGCCCAGTACCTCCCGCATGGCGCGCCCCGCTTCCGTACCCCCACCCCAGCCGGAGGACCACGGCCCGCGAGAACGCACCGCACAAGCCGAACGCACCCCACAAGCCCGCGTCCCGCATGACCCCGCCGGGCGGGAGCGCGGCAGGCAGGAGCTCGTCCGCTACCTGGAGGGCCGCTTCGCCTGCGCGCAGGCCTGTGAGGAGTGCGCGCGGGCGTGCGCCCGGCGGCGTCTGCCCGACGAGCCGTGCCACGCGTCCCGCCTGAACACCGCCTGCGCCGACGTGTGCGACGCGACCTTCCGCGTCCTCGCCGAACCGGGTGAGCACGGTGAGCCGGGCGAGCGCGCGGGCGAGTACGAGGAGCGGGTGCGCGTGCAGGTCGAATGGTGCCGCGCCATCTGCCACCAGTGCGCGGCCCTCTGCGACACGAGCACCGCGTCGGCCCGGTGCGCGGAGGCCTGCCGCCGCTGCGCCCGGGCCTGCGACGACTTCCTGGCGGCCATGGACTGACTGATTCCCGATCGCGGGGAGCGGTTCACCGCCATTCCCAATTTCTGGAACGCGTTCTACTGTGTGCGCCGTCAGGTCCGGGAGCGAGTGAGCCAGCCAGAGCCTGGAGGGGCCGTGCACCTCGAATACACCCCCGAGCAGCAGCGGTTGCGCACCGAACTGCGCGCGTACTTCGCCGGACTGGTGCCGGACAACGTGTACGCCCGCCATACCGATCCCGCCGCCCAGAAGCGGTTCTACCGGGAGACCGTCCGCCGCCTCGGCACGGACGGCTGGCTGGGGGTGGGGTGGCCCGAGGAGTACGGCGGGCGCGGGCTCACGCCCATGGAGCAGTTCATCTTCTTCGACGAGGCCGCCCAGGCGGGCGTGCCGCTGCCGCTGATGGCCCTCAACACCGTGGGCCCGACGATCATGCGGTTCGGGACGGAGGAGCAGAAGGGCTACTTCCTGCCCCGCATCCTCTCCGGTGAGCTCGACTTCGCCATCGGCTACAGCGAGCCCGACGCGGGCACGGACCTGGCGGCGCTGCGTACGAAGGCGGTACGGGAGGGCGACGAGTACGTCGTCAACGGGCAGAAGATCTGGACGACCAACGGCGACACGGCGGACTGGGTCTGGCTCGCCGTCCGCACGGCGACCCCCGAGCAGGGCGTCCCGCTCCACAAGGGCATCACCATGCTCCTCGTACCGACCAGCGACCCCGGCTACTCCTGCACCCTCATCAACACCCTCGCCTCGCACGACACCACCGCGAGCTACTACGAGAACATCCGCGTCCCCGTCTCGCGCCGGGTGGGCGAGGAGAACAAGGGCTGGCGCCTCATCACCAACCAGCTCAACCACGAGCGCGTCACCCTCGCCGCCCACGGCACGATGGCCATCCGCGCCTTCCATGACGTGCAGCGCTGGGCCATGGACACCAAGCTCGCCGACGGCCGCCGCGTCATCGACCTGGGCTGGGTCCGCCGCCGCCTCGCCCTGACCCACACCAGACTGGACGCGATGAAGCTCCTGAACTGGCAGATGGTCAACGCCGTCCAGGAAGGCACCCTCACCCCCCAGGACGCCTCCGCCGTCAAGGTCTACGGCTCCGAGGCCCGCCGCGACGCCTACGCCTGGCTCATGGAGGTCGTCGGCGCGGCGGGCCCCCTCAAGGAGGGCTCGACCGGCACGGTCCTCCACGGCGAACTGGAACGCGGCTACCGCTCAGCGGTCATCTTCACCTTCGGCGGCGGCAACAACGAGATCCAGCGCGAGATCATCTCCTGGATCGGCCTGGGAATGCCACGAGTGCGCCGCTGACACCGCCGCCCCTCCGGCCCACCC
>NZ_JASKYR010000666.1:0-3730 GCF_041028215.1 Streptomyces flavofungini | reverse complement strand
CACCGCCAAGGACCGCATCTTCGCCCCCTTCCAGCGGTACGGCGACGCCCCGCGCGGCGCCGGTGTGGGCCTCGGCCTGGCCGTCGCCCGGGGCTTCGCCGAGGCCATGGGCGGCACCCTCACCGCCGAGGACACCCCCGGCGGCGGCCTGACCATGGTCCTCACCCTGCGGGCGGCGGAGGGCCGGCCACCCGCCCGCCCCGATCTCTCCGCGCAGGTCACCTCGTGACCCCGCACCAGCAGTCCGACCGAAGGTCCGAAAGGCAGGCCAGCATGACCCGGGTGCTCGTGGTGGACGACGAGCCGCAGATCGTCCGCGCGCTCGTGATCAACCTGAAGGCGCGCAAGTACGAGGTGGACTCGGCCCCCGACGGTGCCACGGCGCTCCAGGTGGCCGCCGCCCGCCACCCCGACGTGGTCGTGCTCGACCTCGGCCTGCCCGACATGGACGGCGTCGAGGTCATCAGGGGCCTGCGCGGCTGGACCCGGGTGCCGATCCTCGTGCTCTCCGCGCGGCACAGCTCCGACGAGAAGGTCGAGGCCCTGGACGCGGGCGCCGACGACTACGTGACCAAGCCGTTCGGCATGGACGAACTGCTCGCCCGGCTGCGCGCCGCCGTCCGCAGGGCGGAGCCCACCGGAGCGGGCGAGGACGACGTCCTGGTGGACACCGAGGACTTCTCCGTCGACCTGGCGGCCAAGAAGGTCAACAGGAACGGCCGGGACGTCCGTCTGACGCCCACGGAATGGCACCTCCTTGAGGTCCTGGTGCGCAACACCGGCCGCCTGGTCAGCCAGAAGCAGCTCCTCCAGGAGGTGTGGGGCCCCTCCTACGGCACGGAGACGAACTACCTCCGCGTCTACATGGCCCAGCTCCGGCGCAAGCTGGAGGCCGACCCGGCGCATCCGCGCCACTTCATCACCGAGCCGGGGATGGGGTACCGGTTCGAGAAGTGAGCGGGTACGAGCGGGCATAAGCACAGATGAGCGCACCGCTTCTCCCGGTGTCGGCACCCCCCGGTACGCTTCCTGTATGAGTGCTGCTCCAGGTTCCGAAAAGCCGGCAGGCCGTTTCCGGCGCATGCTCGACCGGCTCTCCTCCTCGCAGGAGGATCTGGAGTCGGAGGAGCTGCGGGAGGACGCCGAGACGGCGGGCTGTGTCCGCATCGGCGACTGCCACGACCGCCAGATAGTCACGGTTACTGGTACCTTGCGCACGGTCACCCTGCGGCCACGCGCCGGGGTCCCGGCCCTGGAGGCGGAGCTGTTCGACGGCTCGGCCGCGCTGGACGTGGTGTGGCTCGGCAGGCGCTCCATCGTCGGCATAGAGCCGGGGCGCAGGCTGATCGCATCGGGCCGGATCTCGATGAGCCGGGGCCGCCGGGTGCTGTTCAACCCGAAGTACGAACTCAGACCGCTCGGACGGGAGTAACCGGTGACGTCCCTCGACGACAAGCCGACGGACCATGGGCACGAGGACCGGGACGCGGATTCCAGGTCCGTGACCGAGGCAGCGCTCTTCGAGGCCTTCGGCGGCGTGCGGGGCATGGTGGAGACGGTCGTTCCCGGCCTGCTCTTCGTGACCATCTTCACGATCAACAAGGACCTGCACATGTCGGCCATCGCGGCCCTCGCGGTGTCCCTGGTGCTCGTCGTGGTCCGCCTGGTCATGAAGGACACCGTCAAGCACGCCTTCAGCGGCGTCTTCGGGGTCGCCTTCGGCGTGGTCTTCGCGATGATGACCGGCAATGCCAAGGACTTCTACCTGCCGGGCATGCTCTACACCCTCGGCCTCGCCCTTGCCTATCTGATCACGACCCTCGCGGGCGTCCCGCTGATCGGCCTGATCCTCGGCCCGGTCTTCAAGGAGAACCTCTCCTGGCGCACCCGCAACCCCGGCCGCAAGAAGGCGTACGCGAAGGCCAGCTATGCCTGGGGCCTGATCCTGCTCGCCAAGTGCGCGGTCCTCTTCCCGCTGTACTGGTGGGGCGACACCACGCAGTTCGGCTGGGTCCTGGTCGCCCTGAAGATCCCGCCCTTCCTGCTCGCCGTCTACCTCACCTGGGTCTTCCTGGCGAAGGCCCCGCCGCCGATCGACGTCTTCGCCGAGATGGAAGCGGCGGAGAAGGAAGAGAAGGCGGAGAAGGAGCGTGAGCGGGAGCGCCGCGAGGCCTGAGAGGCAGCCGCGCCGCCGCATGACCACGAGATGGGGGCGCCCGGTGCAACCGGGCGCCCCCCATCCGCGTACCGCTCGCCGGGGCGGCTAGCCCACCGCGTCCTCGCGGCGCACGGAGAGCAGGTCCTCAAGCTGCTCCTCGCGGGCCTGCGCGGCCACGAAGAGGAGCTCGTCGCCCGCCTCCAGGGAGTCGTCCGCGGTCGGCGCGAGGACGCGCGTACCGCGGATGATCGTCACGAGCGAGGTGTCCTCGGGCCACTGCACGTCGCCGACCTGTGTGCCCGCGAGGGCGGACTCGGGCGGCAGCGTCAGCTCGACGAGGTTGGCGTCACCGTGGCTGAAGCGCAGCAGCCGTACGAGGTCGCCGACGCTCACCGCCTCCTCCACGAGCGCGGACATCAGACGCGGCGTGGAGACCGCGACGTCGACGCCCCAGGACTCGTTGAAGAGCCACTCGTTCTTGGGGTTGTTCACGCGGGCCACGACCCGCGGGACGCCGTACTCGGTCTTCGCGAGCAGCGAGACGACGAGGTTGACCTTGTCGTCGCCGGTCGCGGCGATCACCACGTTGCAGCGCTGGAGCGCGGCCTCGTCGAGGGAGGTGATCTCGCAGGCGTCGGCGAGCAGCCACTCCGCCTGCGGGACGCGCTCGACCGAGATGGCCGTCGGCGCCTTGTCGACGAGAAGGACCTCGTGGCCGTTCTCCAGGAGCTCCCCGGCGATGGAGCGGCCCACCGCACCGGCCCCGGCAATGGCGACCCTCATCAGTGACCCTCCTCGGGGCCTTCGGCGAACGCCGCCTCGACCTTGTCGACCTGGTCCGTACGCATCATCACGTGCACCAGGTCACCCTCCTGGAGGACCGTCTGCGAGGTCGGCAGGACCGCCTCGCCCAGCCGGGTGAGGAAGGCCACGCGGACGCCCGTGTCCTCCTGGAGCCTGCTGATCTTCTGACCGATCCAGGCGGCGGAGGTGTGCACCTCGGCGAGCTGCACACCGCCGGTGGGGTCGCGCCAGAGCGGCTCGGCCCCGGAGGGGAGCAGCCGGCGCAGCATCTGGTCGGCGGTCCAGCGGACCGTGGCGACCGTGGGGATGCCGAGGCGCTGGTAGACCTCGGCGCGGCGCGGGTCGTAGATGCGGGCCGCGACGTTCTCGATGCCGAACATCTCGCGGGCGACGCGCGCGGCGATGATGTTCGAGTTGTCGCCGCTGCTGACGGCGGCGAAGGCGCCCGCCTCCTCGATGCCGGCCTCGCGCAGGGTGTCCTGGTCGAAGCCGACGCCGGTGACGCGGCGTCCGCCGAAGCCGGAGCCCAGGCGGCGGAAGGCCGTGGGGTCCTGGTCGACCACGGCGACCGTGTGCCCCTGTTGTTCCAGGGTCTGCGCGAGAGCGGATCCGACTCTCCCGCAGCCCATGATGACGATGTGCACGACCGTCCTTCCGGCTGTGTCAATACTCTGTGCTCGGGCTGAACGGTAAAAGCGTCTCAGACCGGAGCCCAAGCTACACACGCGCGGTCGGCGGGCGGCACCCCTGTGCGCCCGCGCACACCCC
>NZ_JASKYR010000665.1:0-3827 GCF_041028215.1 Streptomyces flavofungini | reverse complement strand
CTCTACAWCCGCGTCGTGCACGACGCGGTTGTAGAGCGCGCCGTGCGGCTTGACGTAGGCCACGCGCGTGCCCGCCGCCCGCGCGAACACCTCCAGGGCGCCGATCTGATAGGCCACTTCGGCGGCGAGCTCGGCGGGCGGCACGTCCATCGCGCGCCGCCCGAAGCCCGCCAGGTCGCGGTAGGAGACCTGTGCCCCGATCCGTACCCCGCGCTCGGCGGCCCGCTCGCACACCCGGCGCATGGTGGCCGGGTCGCCCGCGTGGAAGCCGCAGGCCACGTTGGCGCTGGTGACGACGGAGAGCAGCTCCTCGTCGTCGGTCAGGTGCCAGCGGCCGAAGCCCTCGCCGAGGTCGGCGTTGAGGTCGATGGAGTCAGTGCTCATGTCGTCGAGTCTCCTGTGGTTCACGTCGGTCACGCCACGCGGTACTGCTCGTCCCTGGCGTCGGTGACGAACATCCGGCCGGGCGCGTGCGTGATCGCGAAGGGCGGCTCGGACGCCATCACCGCGGCCTGCGGGGTGACCCCGCAGGCCCAGAACACCGGGATGTCGTCCGGCCGCAGGGTCACCGGGTCACCGAAATCGGGCCGTGCCAGGTCGGCGATGCCGAGTCCGGCCGGGTCGCCGCAGTGCACCGGGCTGCCGTGCACCGCGGGCATCAGGGAGGTCTCCCTGATGGCGTCGGCAAGGTGCTCGGGCGGCACGGGCCGCATGGAGACCACCATGGGGCCGTGCAGACGTCCCGCCGGACGACAGGGGCGCTCGGTCACGTACATGGGGACGTTGCGGCCCTGCTCGATGTGGCGCAGCGGGACGCCCGCGTCGGCGAGCGCCCACTCGAAGGTGAAGCTGCACCCGATCAGGAACGACACCAGGTCCTCGCGCCAGTGCCCGAGGACGTCGGTGGGCTCGTCGGCCAGCTTCCCGTGCTCCCAGACGCGGTAGCGGGGCAGGTCCGTGCGGAGATCGGCGCCCGGGGCCAGGGGAGTGGTCCAGGAACCCGCGTCGGTGACGTCGAGCACCGGGCAGGGCTTGGGGTTCCGCTGGCAGAACAGCAGCATCTCGTACGCCCAGTCGGCGGGTACGGAGATGAGGTTGGCCTGCGTGTATCCGGCCGCGACGCCCGCGGTCGGCCGCGTCTCGCCCGCCCGGAAGGCGGCGCGGGCCTCGGCGGCGGTGCCGGGTACGGGCGGTCCTGGGTTCGTCCGACGGCTCACAGCAGCTCCCTCCCCCGCGTCTCCGGGAGGCCGAACAGCGCGAGGACGGCGAGTCCGTAGCCGAGGGCGCCGAAGACCAGCGCGCCGCCGACGCCCCAGCTGTCGGCGAGGAAACCGACCATGGTGGGGAAGACGGCGCCGATCGCGCGGCCGGTGTTGTACGTGAAGCCCTGCCCGGTGCCGCGCACGGCCGCCGGGTACAGCTCGCTGAGGAACGAGCCGAAGCCGCTGAAGATCGCCGACATGCAGAAGCCCAGCGGGAAACCGAGTACAAGGAGAAGGCCGTTGGCACCGTCGGGGATGTTCGTGTACGCCAGGATGCAGGCCGCGGAGAGGAAGGCGAAGAGCGTGATGTTCCGCTTCCTGCCGAGCAGATCGGTGAGGTAACCGCCCGCCAGGTAGCCGATGAAGGCGCCGGAGATGAGGAAGGCCAGATAGCCGCCGGTGCCGACGACGGTGAGGCCCCGGTCGCTCTTCAGGTAGGTGGGCACCCAGGTGGCCAGCGTGTAGTAGCCGCCCTGCACACCGGTGGACAGGAGCACCGCGAAGAGCGTGACGCGCAGCAGTCCCGGCTTGAAGATGGCCGTGAAGGACCCCTTGTCGGCGCTGCCGCGCCGCTCCTCGGCGGCCTCGGGGGCGTCCTGGACGTTGCGGCGCACGTAGATGATCAGCAGGGCGGGCAGCGCGCCCGTCCAGAACATCACGCGCCAGGCGATGTCCTCGTCGAGGAACTGGAAGACCACGGTGTAGACGACCACCGCGAGCCCCCAGCCCACGGCCCATGAGCTCTGGATCGCGCCGAGCGTGCGGCCCCGGTTCTTGGCGGTGGCGTACTCGGCGACGAGGATCGCGCCGACCGCCCACTCGCCGCCGAAACCGAGGCCCTGGAGGGCCCTGAAGACCAGGAGCGTCTCGTAGTTGGGCGCGAAGCCGCAGGCCACGGTGAAGACGGCGTAGGTGACGACCGTGATCATCAGCGCCTTGACGCGGCCGATGCGGTCGGCGACGACACCCGCGATGGCACCGCCCACGGCGGAGACCACGAGCGTGACGGTGGTGATGAGGCCGGTCTGGCCGCTGTCGAGGCCGAAGTAGGCGGCGAGCGCCACCATGCTCAGCGGCAGCGTGAAGTAGTCGTAGGAGTCGAGGGCGTAGCCGCCGAAGGCGCCGGCGAAGGCCCGGCGGCCGCGCGGGCCGAGCGCGCGCAGCCAGCCGAGGACGCCGCTGTCGTCGGGCGGTGCGTCCTTGCCGGGGGCGGTGCCTGCCGGGGCCGCCTTGGCGGGTGGGGTCGTGCTCATGGGCACCTCGCAGATGAGGGACGGAGGGTGCTGGAGCGGGTCGAGCCGGAGCGGTCGTACGCGAACGGTTCGAGCGCGGGTTCAGGCCCCGACGGGTCGCGAGCCGTGCCCGCCAAGGTAGAGGATCGTTGAACGATCCCTCAATACCCATGTTGTCTCGTTCTTGTATCTGCGGTTGAATCCCGGCATGGCGGAGGGGATGACTGAAGTGAGCGGACTGGCCGACGACCGTGCGCTCCTCGGGCGCACCAGCACGGCCGAGCGGGTGTCGGACATCCTCAGGAGCCGTATAGCGGAGGGCTACTTCCCGCCGGGGACGCGGCTCTCCGAGGACGCCATCGGCGGGGCGCTCGGCGTCTCCCGCAACACCCTCCGCGAGGCCTTCCGGCTGCTCACGCACGAACGGCTGCTCGTCCACCGGCTCAACCGCGGCGTCTTCGTGCGGGTGCTCACGATCGAGGACGTCGAGGACATCTACCGCACGCGCCGCCTCGTGGAGTGCGCGGTCGTACGGGGACTCGGCGAGCCGCCGTACGCGCTCGACGGCGTCGCGGGGGCCGTCGCCGACGGGGTGGCCGCCGCCGCCGGTGAGCGATGGAAGGGCGTCTCCACCGCCAACATCCACTTCCACCGCGAGCTCGTCGCCCTCGCGGGCAGCGCGCGCACCGACGAGCTGATGCGCAGCGTCTTCGCCGAACTGCGCCTGGCCTTCCACGTGGTGGACGACCCGCGCCGCCTCCACGAGCCCTACCTCGAACGCAATCAGCGCATCCTTGAGACCCTACGGGCGGGCGACGCCGCACGGGCCGAACGACTGCTCGCCGCCTACCTGGAGGACTCGCTGGCGGGGCTCGTCGAGGTGTACGGGCGGCGGGTCGGCGAGGAGGACTAGGGACCGGCGGGCCGGGGTCGAACTGCGTCGTTTCGACCGTTGTCAGACCGAGGACCTAGTCTGTGCACCGTGACTTCGCCTGCCGTTCCGGACACCGCTCCGCCCCAGCTCAGCGCGGGGCCGCGGCCCGCCATGGGCCCGGCCGCCGACGAGGGCCTGGCGCGCCGCCTGCGCGCCCTCGCCTGCACGGCTCCGCTGCACGACCTCGATGTGCGCAAGGCCAACCTCGCGGGCGAGTACACGGTGTACGCGATGGCGGAAGTGGCCCTGTCGGCCATCGACCTCGTCACGCTCAACATGGACTTCGACACCGGCGCCGACCACGAGCAGATCGTCGCGAGGCTCCTGCCGCGCGTCGCCGCCCAGGCCCCGCGCCGCCCCGCCGCCGAGCACGAGCGGGTGGCCCGCTGGGTCCTGGAG
>NZ_JASKYR010000664.1:0-3833 GCF_041028215.1 Streptomyces flavofungini | reverse complement strand
CGCATGGACTTCGTACCCCAGGACCTGCTCTCCAAGGCCGTCCTGCGCGCCATCGAACTCGGCGACGAACAGGGCGAGTTCTGGGTGACCTACGGCGAGGAGGCGATGGACGTCGAGACGTGCCTGCGGGTCCTGGTCAAACACGCGGCCGGGCGCGGGCGGACGCTGCGCCCGCCGCCGGTCGCCGACGCCGACGGACTCGACCCGGAGGCCATCGCGCGGACGGCGCCGATGACCCGCTCCTACCTCTCCGTGCTGCGTGACGTCAGCGAGGTCACCCGGTGCAGCGGCGGCGTCCTGCCGACCTCCATGCCGGAACTGCGCGAGCGCTACGGAGTGCCCCACGTCGACGACACGGCCGCCTACCTGGCCAGCCTCGACTACGCCGCCGAACACCTCGGCTGACCCGGGCGGCCACGATCCCACCAACGGAAAGGACAACTGGCGTGAACGACGCCTGGAACGCCCCCGATCTGAGCGGCAGGGTGGCCGTGGTCACCGGAGCGAGCCGCGGCGTGGGCCGTGGCATCGCGCTCGCGCTCGGCGCGGCGGGCGCGACCGTGTACGTGACGGGACGCAGCACCCGTACCGGCGCGCGCACCGAGGACCTGCCCGGCACCGTCGAGGACACCGCCGAGGAGATCACCGGGCGCGGCGGCCGGGGCGTCGCGGTGCGCTGCGACCACGCGGCGACGGCGGACAACGCGGCGCTCACCGAACGGATCACGGCCGCAGAGGACCGGCTCGACCTGCTGGTCAACAACGCCTGGGGCGGCTACGAACGCTCCGCCGAGGTCCGCTTCGACGCGCCCTTCTGGGACCAGCCGATGTGGCGCTACGACCTCTTCGAGGCCTCCCTGCGCGGCCAGTACGACGTGACGCGCAGGCTCGCCCCGCTGCTGACCCGGCGGCGCGGCGGCCTCGTGGTGGGCATCAGCTTCTCGGACGGCGACATCTACCTCGGGCAGGTGGGCTACGACGTCTTCAAGTCGGCGTCGGACCGGATGTGCCGGGGCTTCGCCGCCGATCTGCGCAAGCGCGGCGTCGCGGCGGTCTCCCTGCACCCGGGGTTCGTGCGGACCGAGCGGGTCGAGGCGGCGTGGGACGCGATGGGCAGCGGCCCGGCGTCGGTGGTGCACTCCCCGGAGTACGTGGGCCGGGCCGTCGCCGCGCTGCTCGCCGACCCGCACGTCATGGCACGCACGGGGACCGTGCTCAGCACCGGTGACCTGGCGGCCGAGTACGGCTTCGACGACGTGGACGGGCGGCGGCCCCCGGCGTTCCGCCTGGAGGGCCGGATGAGCCTGGCGACCCGGATGCACCGCCTGAACAAGGCGGTCGGAGCGGCGGGCGGCGCTCGGCGGAGCGGCGGACCGGCGTGACGTCACGGAAGCAGCAGAGGGGCGATCCGCACCGCGAGGCGGGCACCGTCCGCGTCCGCCGAAGCGGCCTTGCCCGACACGGCGACGGCGGCCTGGTACCCCTCGGGCGCGGGCACGTCGACGACACGCCATCCCACGGGACCCGGCGGCGCCCAGGCGGGCGCCAGCTCCGCCGGGAGGCCCACGTGGTGACGGCCGACCCCGCCGGGCAGTCCCGTACCGATGCCCTTGAGGTAGGCCTCCTTGCGCACCCAGCAGCCGAGCGCGGCCCGCTCGCGCAGGGCGGGGGAGAGGGTGGCGACGGCGCGGCGCTCCTCGGGGTGCAGCCTTCGGACCGCACCGCCCAGGCCGTCGGGCAGCAGGCGGGCCGACTCGACGTCCGCGCCGACCGGCGAGCGGGCGACCGCGACGACCGCGGCGTCTCCCGCGTGCGAGAGCGAGAAGTGCGGCCGGAGGCGGCCGGCGATCGCCGGCCGCCCGTGCGGCTCCTCACAGTCCGGCATCCCGCAGGGTTCGCGCACGAACTCCACGTCCCCGGGGGCCAGTCCCAGATATCCGCCGAGCAGGACGCGCAGGGCGACATGCGAGACGAGGTAGCGCGTGCGCGCCGCGGAATCCTGAAATCCGTCCGCGCGTGCGGTCTCCCCGATGTCGAGTATTCCCGTGCGGCCCGCTGCTTTCCCGGCGATACGGGGAATCCACAGGGTCCAGACATGGACCTCGCGGGGACCGGGAGGAGCTGTCCTCACCCGTGCTCGGGGCTTTCCGCGCCCGGATGTCCCGGGTGGAGGGCATCGGCCCACTGGATGGAAAGGACCGTCGCCTCCAGCCTGCTCCGCAGCCCCAATTTCCTCGTGATGCTCGTCAGATGTGCCTTTACGGTGCGCTCGGCAATGCCGAGCCGACGGGCCAGTGCCCGGTTCCCCTCACCGTTCGGCAGCACGCTGAGCACCTCGCGCTCGCGTGGCGTCAGGCCCGACAGCGCTGAACGCGCCACCTGCGCCACGCCCGAGCCGCCCCTTGTGAACCTCGTTCCCCCTTTGACGTCCGTGCCGATCGGATGGTGCTCCCCGTTCATGTGCTCTCCCATTCCCCCTTGCCGCCGAGAGGGATCCCGGCGCGCAATGGGCGCACTGTACCTAGGCGGGGGATGGATGTCAGCCGCGAATGGATGGCCCCTATATCGATTTCTCCGTCACCCGCCGAGATGCGTGAGCGGTTTCACTTTGCATTTTTCCCCGAAACGTCAGCACCGCCGAAGTCCGGTGTCCTGACCCAAACTTCCGGCTTCGTAAAGCGGCGTAATTCAGATGCTGGACCCGGAAATGGAGCTGCCGCCTCCGACCGCATTCGACGAGGTGACCACATGTCGTCCCATTACTCCCCGCAGGCCGGTCCCGGCGCGGGATCACGCATCGCGGCCGTCGCGGGCGTCCGCCCCGAACGGCTGGTCGGCAACGACGAGCTCGCCGACTCCCTCGGCGTCTCCGCCGAGTGGATCGAACGGCGCGTCGGCATCCGCGAGCGGCGCTTCGCGGGCCCCGGCGAGCCGCTGACCGGCATGGGGGCCACCGCCGCCGCCAAGGCGCTCTCGGCCGCGGGCCTCGCCCCCGCCGACATCGACCTCGTCGTCCTCGCCACCTGCTCCATGCCCTCACCGATGCCGAACGGCGCCGCGTCCGTCGCCGCCCTGCTCGGCATCCCCACGGCCGCCGCCTTCGACGTCAACGCCGCGTGCGCGGGCTTCTGTTACGGCCTCGGCGTCGCCGACGGCCTGGTCAGGTCGGGCACCAGCCGCCGCGCCCTGGTGATCGGCGCCGAGCGGATGACCGACTGGGTCGACCCGGCCGACGTCGACACCGCCACCGTCTTCGCCGACGGGGCGGGCGCCGCGGTCGTCGTCCGCGATCACCGCACGCGCATCCACCCCGTGGTGTGGGGCGGTGACGGCGAAAAGGCGTCCCTGGTCACCATCCCCGACCGGCACAGCAGGGTGACGATGAGCGGTCAGGCCGTCTACCGCTGGGTCACCACGGAACTCGTACACGTCGCGCGAGAGGCCTGCGAACGGGCCGGACTCGTACCGGCGGAGCTCAGGGGCTTCGTCACCCACCAGGCGAACCTGCGGATGATCGAGCGCCTCGCGAGGAGCCTCGGCGCGACGAACGCGGCCGTCGCCCGCGATGTCGTCCTCACGGGCAACACCTCGGCGGCCTCCGTGCCGCTCGCCCTGTCCCGCCTCATCGACCTGGGCGAGGTAGGCACCGGCGACCCCGTACTCCTGATGGGCTTCGGCGCCGGGCTCAGTTACGCCGCGCAGGTGGTGACCTGCCCCTGAGCCCACCGTCGCCGTCCGGCCACCGGGCACCGGGCACCGCGTCGCGGTCCCGGCCTTGTCGCAGATCCGAGCCATGTCGAAGTGAGGATGTCCATGGGTGCTGTAGGGAGTGC
>NZ_JASKYR010000663.1:0-4323 GCF_041028215.1 Streptomyces flavofungini | reverse complement strand
TGTCCACCCCGCCCCATGCACGGGCACGCGCGCGTGCCGCACGCCGAGCGTCCAGCGACCAGACCTGACCGCACCTGGTGAGCACCAGGTAGGTGGCCATGAGGTGGATGACGTTGTCGCCGCCGTCACCGATGAAGATGCTGCGGTTCTGCAGCGACAGCACACCGATCATGAACAGCACGGACATGGCGCGCGTGTGCCAGCCGAGCAGCAGCAGGGCGCTGCTGAGGATCGCCACCGCGTAGACGATCTCGAACCAGACGCGCCCGTCGGACCACATCAGCGCGGTGAAGGCACCGTTGCCCACGATGAGCTGCTGCGCCATGTCCCAGCTCCAGGGGCCGTCGGGCCCGTACATCTCATGGCGGTGGGGGAGTTCGCGCAGCAGGAAGAAGAGCCAGGTGGCGGCGAAGCCGATCCGGACGATCGCCGTCTGGTACGGGCCCAGGGCGAACCCGGTGACATTGCTGAGCCCGCGCGCGAGGGGGCGTTCGACGCGGGTCACCGGCCGGCCCCCTTCGCGTCCGCGTCCCCGCCGCCGCTCCGGGCGCCGCTCGGAGCGCTCGGGCCGCCGCTCGCGCCGTCGGTGAGCGGCAGATCATCCGGTGTCACCGTCCACCAGGGCAGCTGCCGGTAGACCGGCTTGGCGGACACCCTCTCCTCGCTCCACTTCGGAGGGCGCACATTCGTCGTCCGGGAGCGCACCTGCACGCGCACGATCTCGTCGCCCTTGCCGCCCGGACGCTCCCGGTCGAGCCTCATGTACGCGATACGGCGGACGTAGTTCTCGGAGAGCTGTCCTCGCAGGCCGACGGGACGATTCTGCGTGTCGTGCGAACCGATGTAGAAGTCCCAGGCGCGGCGCAACTCGTTCTGCCGCGTGTGGCTGGGCAGCGGATTGCCGTCGATGTCGGCGGCGTCCCGCGCGGAGAGGTCGTACCAGTCGGTGGTTCTGACCCTCCCGTCCGCCGTGTCGAGCTCCGCCCTGGCCTGCACGGCGACGTTCTGCTGCAACGGGTTGGGGGCGAAGAGCTTCCAGTTCTGCTCGAACTCGGGGTATATCCACGCGTCGATCAGATCGCCGTGCTGCTTGGTCGCGGTGTTCGAGGGCGCGACGTGCAGGAAGAGCAGCGCCACGTGCGCGCACGCGGCGCTGCTCTTCCTGCACCGCGGCCATCGCGATGAGCGCGAGGGCGCAGGCCGCCGCGATCTGGTAGCCGAGCTTGAGACCGGCGATGCCGGGGCGGAGCAGGGGGGCTGTGTCTGAGTTCGGGGCTGGGATCGGATCCGGGTCCAGGCTGCCCGGGATCAGGGCTGAGGCCGGTGGGGGCGGGGGTGCGGGCGGCGGTGTCGGCGGAGGTGCTGGATCCCGCCCCGCCGCTGTCCCCCATTCGGCGGATGCGCTTGGCTCGGAGTCCGGTCGTGGCTCGTCCGCCGGACCGGGCCCGTCAGGCCCGGCTGGCCCACCGCCGGAGTCCTTGTCGTACCCGCTCATTCCGCCCCGTTCCCCGAATCCGCTCCACACCCTGCCGCCGGAACGGTACTCAGGCCTGCCCGCCGCGCACAGCGTCCGTGAAGTTATCCACAGGGTTGACACCTTAAGGCGGCGCGCCGCACCATGGGATTCAACGAACCGAACGATCGGTCGGGCGGTTCGCTCAGGTCGAGGGGGACCGAGATGGCCACAGCAGCCGCACAGAAGGCGGCGGAGACGGAACCGGCCGGAGCCGGGTCGTCGGCCGCGCGCACGGCGGAGCAGCAGGCCGCCTTCGACGAGGCGGTCGCCGCCGACGAGCGCATCGAGCCACGCGACTGGATGCCGGACGCCTATCGCGCATCCCTGGTCAGGCAGATCGCGCAGCACGCGCACTCGGAGATCATCGGCATGCAGCCGGAGGCCAACTGGATCACGCGCGCCCCCTCCCTGCGGCGCAAGGCGATCCTCATGGCCAAGGTGCAGGACGAAGCAGGTCACGGCCTGTATCTCTACAGCGCGGCGGAGACCCTCGGCACCAGCCGCGACGAACTGCTCGACAAACTGCACTCGGGCCGCCAGAGGTACTCGTCGATCTTCAACTACCCCACGCTGACCTGGGCCGACGTCGGCGCGATCGGCTGGCTCGTGGACGGCGCCGCGATCACCAACCAGGTCCCCCTGTGCCGCTGTTCCTACGGTCCCTACGCTCGCGCGATGGTCCGCGTCTGCAAGGAGGAGTCCTTCCACCAGCGCCAGGGCTATGAATCGCTGCTCGCCCTCAGCCGGGGCACCCAGGCCCAGCACGACATGGCGCAGGACGCGGTGAACCGCTGGTGGTGGCCCTCGCTCATGATGTTCGGCCCGCCCGACGACGAGTCGTCGCACTCGGAGCAGTCGATGACGTGGAAGATCAAGCGCCACTCGAACGACGAACTGCGCCAGCGCTTCGTGGACATATGCGTCCCCCAGGCCCAGTCGCTCGGCCTGACCCTGCCCGACCCGGACCTGAAATGGAACGAATCGCGGGGCCACCACGACTTCGGCCCCATCGACTGGACCGAGTTCTGGGACGTCCTCAAGGGAAACGGCCCCTGCAACGACCAGCGCATCACCCAGCGCAGGCGGGCCCACGAAGAGGGAGCCTGGGTCAGGGACGCCGCGGCCGCGTATGCCACGAAGCAGGCGGGCGCCCCGCGTGCGGACACCGCGGTCATCACGCACGGAGAGGCGACAGCATGAGCAGCTCGACCGACTGGCCGCTGTGGGAGGTCTTCGTCCGATCCCGGCGCGGGCTGTCCCACACCCACGCGGGCAGCCTGCACGCACCGGACGCCGAGATGGCCCTGCGCAACGCCCGCGACCTGTACACACGCAGGAGCGAAGGCGTCTCCCTGTGGGTCGTGCCGTCCGCCGCGATCACCGCCTCCTCGCCCGACGAGAAGGACTCCTTCTTCGAACCGGCAGGCGACAAGCCCTACCGCCACCCGACGTTCTACGAAATCCCGGAGGGGGTGCAGCACCTGTGAGCACCACATCGACTCCGCCGGAAAGCCGGACCGACGCCGCCGCCCTCGCCCTGGGGGACGACGCGCTGGTGCTCTCGCACCGCCTGGGGGAGTGGGCCGGGCACGCCCCCGTCCTCGAAGAAGAGGTCGCCCTGGCGAACATCGCCCTCGACCTCCTCGGCCAGGCCCGCATCCTGCTCTCATCCATCGGCGACGAGGACGAGCTGGCGTACCTCCGCGAGGAGCGCGCCTTCCGCAACCTCCAGCTGGTCGAGCAGCCGAACGGCGACTTCGCCCACACCATCGCCCGCCAGCTCTACTTCTCCACCTACCAGACGCTGCTGTACGCGCAGTTGGCCGCCTCGCAAGGCGACCTCACCCCCCTGGCCGCGAAGGCCGTCAAAGAGGTCGCCTACCACCAGGACCACGCCGAGCAGTGGACCCTGCGCCTCGGCGACGGCACCACCGAGAGCCACACCCGCATGCAGAGCGCCCTCGACGCCCTGTGGCGGTACACGGACGAGATGTTCCAGCCCGTGCCCGGCCTCGACGTCGACTGCTCGACACTGCGGGACGACTGGACGGCTTCCGTGACGGCCGTCATCGAGCGGGCGACCCTCACCGTCCCGTCGGGACCGCAGAGCGGCGCGTGGAAGGCCGGTGCCGGACGCCAGGGCCTGCACACCGAGTCCTTCGGGCGGATGCTCGCCGAGATGCAGCACCTGCACCGCAGCCACCCGGGGGCGTCATGGTGACAACCGCGCCCACCGCCCTTGAGGCGGAGCTCCTGGCCCTCGCGGGCTCGGTGCCCGACCCGGAGCTGCCCGTGCTCTCCCTCGCCGAACTGGGCGTGGTGCGCGGGGTGCGGATCGTCGCACCCGGCAAGGTCGACGTCGAGCTGACCCCCACGTACACCGGCTGTCCCGCGATCGAGGCCATGTCCGCCGACATCGAACAGGTGCTGCGCGAGCACGGCGTGCCCGACGTCTCGGTGCGCACCGTGCTCTCCCCCGCCTGGTCGACGGACGACATCAGCGCCGAAGGCCGCCGCAAACTCGCGGAGTTCGGCATAGCGCCCCCACGCTCCCACCCGACGGACGGACCCGTGCCGCTGAGCCTGTCGATCCGCTGCCCGCACTGCGGCTCGACCGACACGGAGCTGCTCAGCCGCTTCTCCTCCACCGCCTGCAAGGCACTGCGCCGCTGCGCCTCCTGCCGCGAACCCTTCGACCACTTCAAGGAGCTGTGATGGCCCGCTTCCACCCGCTGCGGGTAGCGGCCGTCGACCGGCTCACCGACGACTCCGTGCCGCTGACCTTCGACGTGCCGCCGCCGCTGCGC
>NZ_JASKYR010000662.1:0-4668 GCF_041028215.1 Streptomyces flavofungini | reverse complement strand
CTTCTGGTCCATGAGCAGCGCGGCGATGGTGGTGCGGCTGCGGGAGATCCGCCGGTAGGCCTTCGCCGGGTCGTCCCCGTCGCGCAGCGGATCGGGGCCGAGGCGCTCGTGTATCGCGCGCTTCTCCTCGTCCGCGACGAGGGCGCAGGTGCAGCATCTCTTCCTCGGGTTCGGCGGTCTCCATCGCCCGTCCGTCGAGCAGCGCGGCGCTCCCGGAGAACTTCCCCTGCGGGCTACGCACGTCCACGGCCTTCCCCGCGAACCGCGCCAGATGGTCCTGAGCAAGCCGATGAATGGTGTGCCCCTCCGGCACGGGTCCCTCCGGGGGTTTTGCGGTTTATCGCCTTGAGGGCTCGTCCTCAAACGCCGGACGGGCTGAGAGACCCCCGGGGTCCGGAGAGGCTGACAGATTCAGCCCCTCCGGCGTTTGAGGAGCGGGGTCCGGGGCGGAGCCCCGTGGGGGTGACTACTGCTCGGGGTGACTACTGCTGGGGGTGCCCGGCAGGGATCGGCGGCAGCTCACCCGTCGCCTCGTAGGCCGACAGCATGTCGATCCGGCGAGTGTGCCGCTCCTCGCCCGAGTACGGCGTCCCGAGGAAGATCTCGACGAACCGGGTCGCCTCCTCCCGCGTATGCATCCGCCCGCCGATCGAGACCACGTTGGCGTCGTTGTGCTCACGCCCGAGCGCGGCGGTCTGCTCGCTCCAGGCGAGGGCGGCCCTGACGCCCTTCACCTTGTTCGCGGCGATCTGCTCGCCGTTGCCCGAGCCACCGATGACGATGCCGAGGGACTCCGGGTCCGCCGCGGTCCGCTCGGCGGCACGCAGGCAGAACGGCGGGTAGTCGTCCTGGGCGTCATAGATGTGGGGCCCGCAGTCGACGGGCTCATGGCCGTGGCTCTTGAGCCATTCGACCAGGTGGTTCTTGAGTTCGTAGCCGGCATGATCCGAGCCGAGGTACACGCGCATGCGTCCGAGTGTGGCACGTCGCGCACCGGGTAGCCGCGACCGGGGCAGAACCGTGATCACGCGGATCGGGGCATTGGTACAGGCCTTCGGCAGGAGTACAACGATCCGGATTCAGGACTTCCGTCCCGTTGACCCCTGGGTTTGAATGCGGGGGCTCGCGACCCGAGAACTTAAGGAATCGTCCATGACCTCGCAACCCTCCCTTGCGAAGCCAGACAGCACCCCGCCACCGCCTGGGGATCAGCAGTCAGGCGGCAGCGACTCCGGCGACGGCCTGAAGGCGGGTCTCAAGAACCGGCACCTCTCCATGATCGCCATCGGCGGCGTGATCGGTGCCGGACTCTTCGTCGGTTCGAGCTCCGGCATCGCCGCCGCGGGCCCCGCGATCCTGATCTCGTACGCCCTGGTCGGCACGATGGTCGTCCTGGTGATGCGGATGCTGGGCGAGATGGCCGCCGCACGGCCCGCGTCCGGCTCCTTCTCCACCTACGCCGACCAGGCGCTCGGCCGCTGGGCCGGGTTCTCCATCGGCTGGCTGTACTGGTTCTTCTGGGTCGTCGTCCTCGCGGTGGAGGCCACCGCGGGCGCGGTCATCCTCAACGGCTGGATACCCGCGGTCCCGCAGTGGGGCTGGGCGCTCATCGTGATGGTGGTGCTCACCGCGACCAACCTGGTCTCGGTCGGCTCCTACGGCGAGTTCGAGTTCTGGTTCGCGGGCATCAAGGTCGTCGCGATCGGCGCGTTCGTCGTGATCGGTCTGCTCGCCGTCTTCGGCGTGCTGCCCGGCTCCGACAACCCCGGCGCCGGATTCGCGCACCTCACCGACGCGGGCGGCTTCATGCCCAAGGGCGCGGGCGCCATCCTCACGGGCGTGCTGATGGTCGTCTTCTCCTTCATGGGCTCCGAGATCGTCACGCTGGCCGCCGGTGAGTCCGAGGACCCGCAGCGCGCGGTCACCAAGGCGACGAACAGCGTGATCTGGCGCATCGGCGTCTTCTACCTGGGCTCGATCTTCGTCGTGATCACGCTGCTGCCGTGGAACGCAAAGTCGATCACCGAGGAAGGCAGCTACGTCGCCGCGCTCAACTCGATCGGCATTCCGCACGCCGGCCAGGTCATGAACGTCATCGTCCTCACCGCCGTGCTCTCCTGCCTCAACTCCGGGCTCTACACCGCCTCCCGCATGGCCTTCTCGCTCGGTCAGCGCGGCGACGCGCCCAAGGCCTTCGCGCGCACCAACGCGCGCGGTGTGCCGCAGGCCGCGATCCTCGGCTCGGTCGTCTTCGGTTTCATCGCCGTCTGGTTCAACTACCAGTGGAAGGACACCGTCTTCGACTTCCTGCTGAACTCCTCGGGCGCGGTGGCCCTCTTCGTCTGGCTGATCATCAGCTTCACCCAGCTGCGGATGCGCGGCATCATCCTGCGCGAGGAGCCGGAGAAGCTGATCGTCAAGATGTGGCTCTTCCCGTATCTGACGTGGGTCACCATCGCGATGATCTCGTTCGTCCTCGTCTACATGCTGACCGACGAGGCCGGGCGCAAGCAGGTGCTCCTCTCCCTCCTCGCCGCCGCCTTCGTGGTCGTCTTCTCGCTGGCGCGGGAGAAGTTCGGGCGCCGGGACGAAGAGGCTTCCCCGCTGAAAAGCTGACGGAAGCTGTCAAGTTAATACGGGATGCTCTCCGCGTCAGGCGGTCCGGGCGCGGCCCCGCGGCCGCGCCCGGACCCGCCCCTCGGAGGCATCTCGTGGACCTCACCGCACAGCGACTCGTGTTCCGGCCAGGTGACGCCGGATACGACGAGGAGATCGCCGGGTTCCAGACCGGTTTCACGGCGCGGCCCGCCCTCGTCGTCGGCGCCGAGAGTGCCGACGACGTCGCCGCCGCCGTGTCGTACGCCGCCGAGCGCGGTCTGCCGGTCGCGGTGCAGGCCACCGGTCACGGGCTGCCGGGCTCATCGGCGGGCGGGGTCCTGATCAGCACGCGGCGGATGGACGGCGTACGCGTGGACGCCGCGGCCCGTACCGCCACCGTGGGCGCGGGCGCCCGCTGGGGCCAGGTCGTCGAGGCCGCGGCGCCGCACGGCCTCGCCCCGCTCAACGGCTCGTCGCCGGGTGTGGGAGCCGTCTCGTACACGCTGGGCGGCGGGCTCGGCATCCTCGGCCGGGAGTTCGGCTACGCCGCCGACCACGTACGGTCCCTGCGCGTCGTCACCGCCGACGGCACGCCGCGCCAGGTGACCGCCGACCGCGACCCGGAGCTCTTCCGGGGCCTGCTCGGCGGTGGCGCCGCCCTCGGCGTGGTGACGGAGCTGGAGACCGGCCTGGTGCCGGTGGCGCGGCTCTACGGCGGCGCGATCGGCTTCGACGGCGGCGCCGGCGACCCGGCCGCCCTGCTCAGCGGCTACGAGCGCTGGACCCGCACACTGCCCGAGACGCTGACCTCCTCGTTGGCCGCGCTGCGCTACCCGGACATCCCCCAGCTCCCGCCGCATCTGCGGGGCCGCCGTCTTCTCACGGTCCGGGTGGCCTTCACGGGCACGGCGGCCGAGGGCGAACGCCTCGTGGCGCCGCTGCGGAAGCTCGGGCCCGCCGTCTCGGACACGCTGCGGGAGATGCCGTACGCCGAGAGCCACACCATCCACAGCGACCCCGACTTCCCGCACGCCTACTACGGGGACAGCGTGGTCCTCAGCGGCCTCGATGTGCGGGCGGCGGGTGCGCTGCTCGCCCTGACCGGCCCGGACGCCGCGTCCATGCACGTCGTCCAGTTCAACCACCTGGGCGGCGCCCTCGCGCGGCCCGCGGCCAACGCCGTGCCCTACCGCGACGCGGGCTGGCTGGTGCGCGTCCTCTCACCGCTGGACGGTACGGACGTCGCCTCCGTACGCGCGGCGCACGCGGCGGCGTTCGGGCCGCTGGCGGAGCGGACGATGGGCCGCTCGCTGAACTTCGCGTTCGGCGGCGGCGACCGGACCGAGGGGCTCCACGACCCGGAGACGCGAAAGAGGCTCGCCGGGTTGAAGGCCATGTACGACCCGGCGAACCTCTTCAGGCGCGACTACGGAACCGCCTAGCGGTCGAGGAGCTTCCACGCGGTGGGCAGCGCGCCCATCGCGAGGGCGGCCTTGAGGGCGTCGCCGATCAGGAAGGGCGTGAGCCCGGCGGCGACGGCCTGGGTCAGGGACATGCCGGTCGCGGCGGCGAGGTAGGGGACGCCGACCGCGTAGATGATCGCGGAGCCGAGGACCATCGTGCCCGCGGTGCGCAGCACCGAGCGGTCACCGCCGCGGCGGGCGAGGGCGCCCACCACCGTGGCGGCGAGCAGCATGCCGAGGACGTAGCCGAGGGACGGGGCGGCGACGCCGGAGCCCGCCTGGGCGAACCACGGCATGCCCGCCATGCCGACGAGGGCGTACAGCGCGAGCGAGAGGAAGCCGCGGCGGGCGCCGAGGGCGGTGCCGACGAGCAGCGCGGCGAAGGTCTGCCCGGTCACCGGCACCGGGGAGCCGGGCACGGGCACCGCGATCTGGGCGGCGATCCCGGTGAGTGCGGCGCCGCCGAGCACGAGGGCCGCGTCCTTCACACGGGACGCGGGCAGCAGGTCGGCGAGGACCTGGCCGGGGCGGGTGGTGGCAGCGGCGATGCTCATCGGGACTCCGCGGGGGCGTGGGCACGTTGGGACGGCTCGACGCTATCCCAGGC
>NZ_JASKYR010000661.1:0-3977 GCF_041028215.1 Streptomyces flavofungini | reverse complement strand
GTCCAGTATTGCCGGTTTGCCGCTTCCCCGGTCTTCCGGTGCGTCAGTCGTCCCCCGGGTCGCTCCCGTGCAGCGTCAGGGTCACCGCGAGGGCCCGGTGGTCCGTGTCGCCGATCTCCAGGAAACGGGCGTCGCGGGCCGAGAAGTCCGGGGTGGCCAGGACGTGGTCGATCTGGGCGCCGAGCGGTGCGGGCGCGGCGGCGGGCCAGCTCGGGGCGCGCGAGGACCCGTCGAGACGGGCGGCGTCGCGCAGTCCGGCGTCCAGGACGGAGCGGAAGGCGGCGTGGTCCTGGGTGGCGTTGAAGTCGCCCGCGACGATGGTGGGGCGGCCCTCGCCCGCGGCGGCGTACGCCCTGATCCTGCCCAGCTCCTCGCGCCACAGGGAGACGCCCTTGGGCAGCGGCGGCATCGGGTGGGCGAGCTGCACCCGTACCTCGTGGCCCTGCACGTCGGCGACGGCGGACGGCATGCCGAGGGTGCCGGGCAGGCGCTCGCCGTCCTTGAGCGGGACCTTGGCGAGGATGACGGAACCCTCCGCGCCGTACGCGTCGACCGCCTGGCGGTAGGGGTAGACGGACTTCGGGAACGCCTTGCGGAGCAGGGCCGCGCAGGGCGGGTCGCACTCCTGGACGAAGAGCAGGTCGGGCCGCTCGGCGCGGGCCGCCTCGACCAGGCCGGGGGTGCCCTTGCCGAACTCGACGTTCGACGTCATGACGCGGAGCTCGGCGACGGCCGGGCCCTTGGGGGCGTTCGTGTCGCCGTACGGCTCCAGGTACCAGGCCACGCCGCCGAGGGCCACGACCGCCCACACCATGCCGGTGCGCCAGCGGGCCAGGACCGTGAGGAGCAGGCCCGCGGCGGCGGGGACGAGCAGCCAGGGCAGGAAGGCGAGGGCCTGGGTCACCGGGGTGAAGCCGTCGGAGTCCGCAGCGCGGCAGGCGAGGATCACGGTGACCGCGGTGAGCAGCGCCGTCGCGAGCGCGGCTTTGACCCGGCCGACGCGTCTGCGGCCCGGCTCCGCCTCTTCCGGTTCCGGCTCGGCGTCTCGGGTGAGGGTCTTGCTGTCCAAGGCGGCCTCTCGTCGTGGGCTGCTGCCGGGGTCGTCCTTCCTCAGTAACGGTTCCCTGCCCCGGGGCGGTTCCTGGGCGGGCCGTTCCTGTCGGCCGTCAGCGGGCTCCGCTGAAGCGCCTCCGCAGCCACACCGCCGCCGCCACCGCGACACCCACCCCCATGATGATCCACGAAGCCACCCACAGGGACTCCGTCAGGGCGTCGTAGACCGCGCCCGCCGCGTCGCGGGAGACGTCCGTGGGGAGGTCCCGCAGGGTGAGGGAGCGGGTGATCCGCACCGCCGTGGCGAGGACCGCGGCGGCCAGGGCCGCGCCCAGGGCCGTGGCGATGACCGCCCTGCGGCGGCGCACGGACAGGAGGATGCCACTGACCGCGAGGACCACCGCCGCCACCGGGAGCCAGAGGCCCGCTGTCTGGAGCATGTGGAAGACCTCCCGCAACGGACCGATGTCCTTGGACTTCAGGATGGTCACCTCGGTGTGCCGGACCGGGATCTTCGAGGCGAAGGGGACTCCGTCGTCCGTCAGTTGCTGCTTGACGCGCTGGGTGATGGGGGCCAGGTCGATGGAGACCTCGCCGTCGGAGTCGTCGTCGAGGGCCCGCTCCACGGCGTCGTGCGCCGCGCGGTTCGCCGCGTTCCAGGCGGTCTTGTACGCCGCCGTCTCGGTGAAGGAGCCCACCGCGTCGCGTACGAAGGCCTTGACCGTGCCCTGGAGCGGCCCGACGTCGATCTCCGACATGACCGCGTCGGTGACCGCGGTCCCGACGGCGGTGCGGACCGCCGGGTCCGAGGAGAGCGGCGCCATGGTGGCGACGTAGCTGTCCTCGTCCCCGATCTCGTACTTCGACCAGGTCGAGAGCGCGCCGAGGGGTACGAGGAGGCAGGCCAGGACGGCAAGGACTGCGGACAGGGTGCTGCGGACGCTGCGGGGCACGCCTACCAGGCAAGGCCCCGCTCACGCCGGACGCGAGCGGGACGCCTGCATATGGGGCAAGTAAAGACCGCGTGCGGGGCAATGCGGGTGGGCGGCGTTCGGCGCGAGGGCCCCTACTTGCGGTTGTACAGACGCATCGTCACCGGCCCGAAGACCGCGACGAGCAGCAGCGCCCAGCCGAACGTCCAGGCGAGCGCGGTCGTCGGTGACGTGCCGTCCATCAGGGCGCGGACGGCCGAGGAGACGTGGGTGACGGGGTTGTTGTTGACGAAGGCCTGGAGCCAGCCCGGCATGGTCTCGGGCTTGACGAAGATGTCGCTCAGGAAGGTCAGCGGGAAGATCACCATCATGCTGACGCCCATCACGGACTTCTCGGTGCGCAGGAGCAGCCCGAACATCGTCCAGATCCAGGAGAACGCGAAGGAGAAGGCCAGGAGGACCGCGATGCCCGCCACCACGCCCACGAAGCCGCCGTCGGGGCGGAAGCCCATGATGAGGCCGACGGTCAGGATGACCACGGAGGCGATGGCGTAGCGCAGGGCGTCGCCGAGGAGGTAGCCGACCATCGTCGAGGGCCGCCAGATCGGCAGCGTGCGGAACCGGTCGAAGACGCCCTTCTCGATGTCGGTGTTGACCGAGACGCCCGTGTACATCGTGATCATCACGACCGACATGACGAGGATGCCGGGCAGCAGGTACTGGATGTACTCCCCCGGGGACCCGGCGAGGGCGCCGCCGAAGAGGTACGTGTACATCAGGACCATCATGATCGGGAACGCCGTGACGTCGAAGAGCTGTTCCGGCACGTGCTTGATCTTCAGCATCGCGCGCCAGCCGAACGTCAGACAGGCGGAGAGCGCGCCGGGACGCGGCGGGCGCTCGGCGGCGATGAGCAGCCCGGCCAGCGAGTCGGTCCTGACCGGCGTGAGGTCCTGGGCTTCGGTGGGAACGGCGGCGCTCATGCCGTGGCCTCCTTCTTCGGATCGGTCGGGCCGGGGTCGGGGGAGTGGGTGTCGGAGCCGGTCAGGGCGAGGAAGACCTCGTCGAGGCTCGGCTGGCCGAGCGCGAAGTTGTCGACGGTGATGCCCCGGGCCGCCAGCTCGGCGAGGGCCCGCGAGGCCTGCTCGGCGGCGCCGCGGCCGTGCTGCCCGCCGGTGCCGACGCGGGCCGTCAGGGCCACCGGGTCGGGTTCCAGCTGGACCTGGGCGTCGAGCACCGTGCCGAGGAGCCGCGCGGCCTCCTCGCGGTGCGCGGCCTCGCGCAGCCGTACGTGGACCGAGCCCGCGCCCACGGACGCCTTCAGCTCGCCCTTGGTGCCCTCGGCGATCACCCGGCCCCGGTCGATGACGGCGATACGGGCCGCCAACTGGTCGGCCTCGTCCAGGTACTGCGTGGTGAGCAGCACCGTCGTGCCGTGGGCGACCACCGCGCGCACGATGTCCCAGACCTGGTTGCGGCTACGGGGGTCGAGGCCGGTGGTCGGCTCGTCGAGGAAGAGCAGCTCGGGGGTGTTCAGGATGGAGGCGGCGATGTCGATACGGCGCCGCATGCCGCCGGAGTAGTTCTTGACCTGCCGGGACGCCGCCTCGGTCAGGCCGAAGGCGGCGAGGAGCTGTTCGGCACGGGAGCGGGCCGCGGCCTTGGTGTGGCCGGTGAGGCGCCCGAGCAGAACCAGGTTCTCCGTGCCCGTGAGGTCCTCGTCCACCGACGCGTACTGCCCGGTGAGGCTCACCAGGCTCCGCACGGCGTCGGCCTCGCGCACCACGTCGTGGCCGAAGACGTGCGCTTCCCCGGCGTCCGGCCGCAGCAGGGTGGCGAGCATCTTGACCGCCGTGGTCTTGCCCGCACCGTTCGGGCCGAGCACGCCGTAGACCGTCCCCGCCGGGACGGTGAGGTCGATGCCGTCGACCGCCCGGTTCTCACCGAAGGCCTTGACCAGCCCCGCGGTCTCGATGGCCGCACTACTCATGT
>NZ_JASKYR010000660.1:0-3815 GCF_041028215.1 Streptomyces flavofungini | reverse complement strand
TCGTGGAGCAGCGCACCGAGCAACTGCGGGCCGACGTCGTCGCCGGTCCCCCGCCGCTGGGCCCCGGCGCACCCGCCGACGTACGCGCCCTCGCCCTCCTCGACGCCATGCTGAGCCTGAAGCTCGGCACCCGGCCCCTGATGCTCGCCCTGGAGAGCGCGGGCAGCGGCAGCCCCTACCTCAACGACGCCTACCAGCTCTGGCACGCCGAGCTCACCGCCCTGCTCACCGAGGCCCGCGGCGAGCGGGACGCCGGTTTCCTCGCGCACGCGCTGCTGGCCTCCGTACGCAGCGACCTGATCGAGCACCTCAGCGCGGACGGCACACCGCCGGACCGCATCCGCGAAGGCGTGGCCACCCTGGCCCGCGCCGTACTGCGCCCCGAGGCCGTCGAGTAGTCCGGTACGACCTCGTTCCCGCGACCGGACCCGCCTTCGCCGAGGCCGCCCTCACCGAGGGCGGGACGGAGAAGGCGGGTCCGGTCGGCCGGATCACCAGATGCGGACCCGGTCCGCCGGGTCGAGCCAGAGACCGTCACCCTCCGCCGTGCCGAACGCCTCGTGGAACTCGTCGAGGTTGCGGACGATGTTCGCGCGGAACTCCGGCGGGGAGTGCGGGTCGATCGTGAGGTACTGCTGCTCCTGCTCCTTGCGGCGCTTGGTGCGCCAGCAGTACGCCCAGTTCTTGAAGAGCCGCTGGGAGCCGGTGCCGTCCTCGCCCTCGGGCATCGGCGCGCCATCGAGCGCGATGAGGTAGGCCGTGTGCCCGATGGTCAGACCGCCGAGGTCGCCGATGTTCTCGCCGACCGTCAGGGAGCCGTTGACGTGCTCGCCGGGCAGGTTGCGCGGCGAGAAGCCGTCGTACTGCTCGATCAGCGCCTTCGACTTCGCCTCGAAGGCGGTCTTGTCGGCGGCGGTCCACCAGTCGTTGAGGTTGCCCGCACCGTCGTACTGCGCGCCCTGGTCGTCGAAGCCGTGGCCGATCTCGTGACCGATGACCGAGCCGATGCCGCCGTAGTTCTCCGCGGCGTCGGCGTCCGGCGAGAAGAACGGCTTCTGGAGGATGCCCGCGGGGAAGCAGATCTCGTTCGTACCCGGGTTGTAGTACGCGTTGACCGTCTGCGGCAGCATGAACCACTCGTCGCGGTCCACGGGCGAGCCGATCTTCCGCAGCTCGCGGTCCGACTCGAACGCGGCGGCCGCCTGCGCGTTGCCCAGGAGGTCGTCGGGGCTGACGCGGAGCGCGGAGTAGTCCCGGAACTTGTCCGGGTAGCCGATCTTCGGGCGGAACGTGGCGAGCTTCTCGTACGCCCGCTCCTTCGTCTCGTCCGTCATCCAGTCCAGGCGGGCGATCGACTGGCGGTAGGCCTCCAGGAGGTTGGCCACCAGGTCGTCCATCATCGCCTTGGAGGACGGCGGGAAGTGCCGCGCCACGTACTCCTTGCCGACCGCCTCGCCCATGGCACCCTCGACGAAGGAGACGGCACGCTTCCAGCGGGCGCGCAGCTCCGGCGTGCCGTTGAGCGTACGGCCGTAGAACTCGAAGTTCACGCGCACGAACTCGTCCGGCAGGTACGGCGCGCAGGCGCGCAGCACCCGCGTCGTCGCCCAGTCCCGCCAGCGCTCGATCGGCACCTCGGTGAGGACGGCCGAGAGATGGGAGAGGTACGACGGCTGCCGCACGCACGTCTCGGCGATCGTCGCGTCCGAGCCGCCGAGGCCCGTCACATAGCCGCGCCAGTCGAACTCGGGAGCCAGGGCGACCAGCTCGTCGTAGGTGGTGAGGTTGTAGGTCTTCAGGACATCACGGGTGGCCGCGCGCTCCCAGTGGCCCGAGGCCAGCCTGGTCTCCAGATCGAGGACCGCCTTCGCGGCGTCCTCGGGGGCGCTGTGCTTGCCGAGGGTGAGCAGCTCGGTGAGGTGCGCGACGTACTTCTCGCGGACCTCGGCGAACTTCTCCTCGCGGTAGTAGGACTCGTCGGGCAGTCCGAGGCCGCCCTGGAGGACGTTGAAGAGGTAGCGGTCCGAGTCGCGGTCGTCGGAGTCGATGTACGAGCCGAAGAGGCCCGAGCCGCCGACGCGCTCGAAGCGGCCGAGGAACGCCGCGAGCTCGCGGACGTCGCGCAGCCCCGCGACCTCGTCGAGGAGCGGCTGCGCGGGCGCGAGACCGCGGGCGGCGATGGTCTCCTCGTCCATGAAGGAGCCGTAGAGGGCGGCGATCTTCCGCGCCTCCTCCGCGGAGGCGCCCTCTCCGGCCGGGGTGTCGGCCAGGTCCTGGATGATCTCCTTCACCTGCTGCTCGGCCGTGTCGGCGAGCTGCACGAAGGGGCCCCAGCTGGAGCGGTCCTCCGGAATCTTCTCCGTGTCGAGCCAGCGGCCGTTGACGTGGCCGAAGAGGTCGTCCTGCGGCCGGATGTCGGGGTTCATGCCCGGGCGGGCGTCATCCAGAATGCTCATCCTCGCAGCCTATGCGAGCGATCAGCCCGGGACGAAGGCCTACGCGGTCGGCGGAACCCGGCGGGACCCGGCGGGACCCGACGGGACCCGGCGGATGAGGCCGTCGCCCGTTCCGCGCCAGTGCCTCGCCGGTGCCTCGCCCGCAAAACGTGCCAATCGGAGCGATAAAGTGTCGCGTCCACCTCGTCCCCCCACTGTCACACCGGGAGCACTTCCGTGACCTCAGCCATGGCCCCGTCCGAAGAATTCTGGTCGCCCGAGGAAGCCGAGGAGACCACTCCGGGCGCCGGGGAGACCGCCGCGGCTCTCATCGGCGAGGACGCCCGCGCCTTCGGCGCCTACGCGCGCACCGGCGGCTGGGCCTTCGGCCTGAAGGTCGCCCGCAGCGTACGGCCCGGCGGGCAGAGCGCGGGCGAGACGCCGAAGATCTCCGCCAAGGAGTTCGCGGAGCTGGCGGGCTGCTCGGCCGAGCGCGTCATGCGCTACTACAAGGCCTGGGACAAGGCCGCGGACGACGGCATGGTGCCGCACTTCGAGGCGCTCGCGCCCGGCATGGACGTGGAACTGCCCGACGCCGACGCCTGGCTGACGTACTACACCTCCCGCTCCAGCGCCCTGTCCCCGCGCGGCAACGCCATCTCCGAGGCCGCCGAGGCCGAGGGCATCCGCCCCACCAAGGCCCTGGAGGTCGCCGAGAACCCCACGGCCCTGCGCGCCGCGATCCTCGCCGACCCCGGCACCGCGGAGGCGGCCCGCAAGGCCCTGATGGACCGCATCGACGAGGACCCGGCGCTGCGCACCGAGCTGGTCCGCGACATCGTCCGCACCGATGACCTCAAGAAGGCCGTCGCCGCCGAGTCCAAGGCGGGCGACCGCGTCGACTACGTCCGCCAGATCGTCGAGAAGGGCCAGGTCAAGACCCCCGCCGGGCAGATGATCGACGCCCCGGCCGAGCTGCGCGAGGAGGCCGAGCGGCACCTGTCCCTCATCGACGAGCTGGACGAGGGCGAGGACTCCGGCGAGTGGGCGCGCGAGGCGTACGACACCGTGCGCGACCTCATCGCGGAGACCGTGCAGAGCAACCCCGAGCTGCGGGTGCAGGAGCGGCGCGCGAAGTTCTACAGCAGCCTCCAGAAGGCCACGAAGGTCTTCGAGGAGCTGACGTTCGACGATGTGGACGACATCGACGACATCTACGAGGACGACATGGTCAAGCGGCTCGAAGACCTCCAGCAGGCGATCGGGGCATGCATCTCGGCGCTCCAGTCGGCCACCGCGCAGCAGGGAGACCGCCCGACCGTGCAGGTCCCGTCGGATCACGTCCCGTCGGAGCAGGCCCCGTCCGTGCCCGCGCAGGAG
>NZ_JASKYR010000066.1:0-17487 GCF_041028215.1 Streptomyces flavofungini | reverse complement strand
ACATCATGCCGCCCAGCATCGTGCCGAGCAGCAGGCCGGGGAGGATGCCGCCGCCGAAGTAGCCGCCCGCCCAGGGGCCGTAGGCGGGGCCCGCCTCCCAGTAGGGGCGGCGGTCGCCGTGGTCCGAGGGCACCGTGCGGACCAGTGGGTCCCGGCCGTCGGCGAGGCGTGCCGCGTCCGCCGCGCAGACCGGGACCTCGCGTTCGGCACCGCCCGCCGGGGCCCACCGCGCGTCCTGGACCGAGGGGCCGTGCCGGGGGTCGAAGAAGCAGGGGGCGCGGCGCTCGGGCGGTTCGCGGCCCTCGCGGCGCGCGGCGAGCAGGGCGAGGGAGAAGCGGCCGTCCTCCAGGGCCTGGGTCACGCCGCGTACGTCCTCGGGGCGCTGGGCGGCGGCCATGAAGGACTTCGCCTTCTCATAGGCGTCGAGCGCGTGCTCGTAGTCGGTGCGCATCGCGTCGTCGGCGCCCGCCTCCGCCGGGTCGAAGTCGAGCCGGTCGAGTTCCTCGCCGAACGCCGTGATGTCCTCGTCGACGACCACGGAGAGCCTGCGCAGGGCCTCGCGCTGCGCCTCCTCGTGGCGCCGCTTCTTGCGCCGGACCACGGCGTAGGCGCCGACGCCGCCCGCCACGATCACCACGCCGACTCCGGCCAGGGCGCCGGGCGAGACGCCCTCGGAGGAGCCATCGCCGCCCCAGGAATCCGGTGCGGAGCCCCTCGTCTGCTTGACGGCCTGGTCGACGAAGGCGTTGAGCTGGGCGTCGGCCCCCTGACCGCGCACGAGGGAGACGAGGTTCGCCACCGCGTTGCCCGGAAGGACCCTGCGGTCGGCCTTGGCGTCGAAGCCGTCGCCGAGCCGGACCGCGTAGAGCCCGGTCACGCCCGTCTCGGCGCGCAGCCTGCGGAAGATGTCCTGCTGGGGGAAGTCCCGTGGGAGCACGGCCACGAAGATCGGCTTGTCGGCCTCCACGATCTTCTCCGCCAGAGCGTCCGCCTGGGGCTCGGAGAGCTGGTCGGCGGCGGCCGGATCGACGTGCACGGGACCCTTCTCCCAGGCGGCGGCCACCTCGGAGGTGTCGTCGGCGGCCGGCGCCCCCGGAGCCGCCGTGAAGGAGGCGGCGCCCAGGGCGAGCAGCAGCCCGGACAGACCGACGGTGACCCGCTTCGCCCGATTCCTCATACTTCGAACGTAACCCAGCGGGGCGGCCGGCGTACCGTCCGGGAAGCGCCCGCCCGGTCCCGGTGCGCTCTACTCGACCGGCTCGATGCCCGCGCGCAGCAGGCCGTAGGTGTACGCGTCCTCCAGGGCGCCCCAGGACGCGGCGATCACGTTCTCGGCGACGCCGACCGTGGACCATTCGCCGACGCCGTCGGTGGTGGAGATCAGGACGCGTGTGGTGGAGGACGTGCCGTGCTTGCCCTCCAGGATGCGGACCTTGTAGTCGACCAGCTCCAGCTTGGCCAGTTGCGGGTAGATCCGCTCAAGGCCGACGCGGAGCGCCCGGTCGAGGGCGTTGACGGGGCCGTTGCCCTCGGCGGTGGCGACGATGCGCTCGCCCTTGGCCCAGAGCTTCACGGTGGCCTCGTTGGCGTGCGTGCCGTCGGGGCGGTCCTCGACGATGGCCCGCCAGGACTCGACGCGGAAGTAGCGGCGGGCCCTGCCCTCGGCCTCCTCGCGGAGCAGCAGTTCGAAGGAGGCGTCGGCGGCCTCGTAGGTGTAGCCCTGGAGTTCGCGCTCCTTGACCCGCTCCACCACCCGGCCGACCAGTTCGCGGTCGTCGCCGAGGTCGACGCCGAGCTCCTTGCCCTTGAGCTCGATGGAGGCGCGGCCCGCCATGTCGGAGACCAGCATCCGGATGCGGTTGCCCACCAGGTCGGGGTCGATGTGCTGGTAGAGGTCGGGGTCGACCTTGATCGCGGAGGCGTGCAGCCCCGCCTTGTGCGCGAACGCGGAGACACCCACGTACGGCTGGTGCGTCGAGGGGGTCAGGTTCACGACCTCGGCGATGGCGTGCGAGACCCGGGTCATCTCGCGCAGCGAGCCCTCGGGCAGCACCTGCTTGCCGTACTTGAGCTCCAGGGCGGCGACGACGGGGAAGAGGTTGGCGTTGCCGACCCGCTCGCCGTAGCCGTTGGCGGTGCACTGCACGTGGGTGGCGCCCGCGTCGACGGCGGCGAGGGTGTTGGCGACGGCGCAGCCGGTGTCGTCCTGGGCGTGGATGCCGAGCCGGGCGCCGGTGTCGGCGACGACGGTCGCCACGATCGCCTGGACCTGGGCGGGGAGCATGCCGCCGTTGGTGTCGCACAGGATGACGACGTCGGCGCCCGCCCCGGCGGCGGCGCGGACGACGGACTTGGCGTACTCGGGGTTGGCGCGGTAGCCGTCGAAGAAGTGCTCGCAGTCGACGAAGACACGGCGGCCCTGGGCGACGAGGTGGGAGACGGTGTCGCGCACCATCTCCAGGTTCTCCTCAAGGGTGGTGCGCAGCGCGAGTTCGACGTGCCGGTCGTGCGACTTGGCGACGAGGGTGATGACGGGGGCGCCGGACTCCAGAAGGGCGTTGACCTGCGGGTCGTCGGCCGCCTTGGCGTGCGCGCGACGGGTGGCGCCGAAAGCGACGAGCTGGGCGTGCCGGAAGGTGATCTCCTGCTGGGCCCGCGCGAAGAACTCCGTGTCGCGCGGGTTGGCGCCGGGCCAGCCGCCCTCGATGAAGCCCACGCCGAAGTCGTCCAGGTGCCGTGCGATGGTCAGCTTGTCCGCGACGGTGAGGTTGATGCCCTCGCGCTGCGCGCCGTCGCGCAGCGTCGTGTCGAAGACATGGAAGGAATCGTCGGGTGTGCTGGTTTCCGTCATGCTGATCTGGCTCCTGTGTCGGATCTCGGTCTACCGGAATGACCGGCTCCACCGTCCTTGTGATCCCGCGCGCTCCGCGTCCGGCTGATGTTGGGCCGGGAAACAGAAAAACCCCTCGCGGGTGCGAGAGGTCTGCGCGCGGGTCTAGGACGACGGTGTCCGCCCGTACATGGTGGTACGAGACGGTCACTGCGGACCGGCGCGCCTGCTGCCAATAATCATGGCGAACGAGAGCACGGTGGCAGCCTGCCACAGCCCGCGCACTCCGCGCTGCCCCGTCTCACCATGCGGGCGGCGTGTGGACGTGCCGCCCGCCGCCGGACGGGGGTGCCGGTGGTGCGGGAGTCAGCGCGGACGGCGTCTAGACGTCCGGGGAGGAGGCGGCGGCCAGCGCCGTGTCCAGGAACTCCCGTACATGGTCCAGGACGTGGTCCCGGCTGGTGCCCCGGAGGCCGATGGCCACGTGGATGGAGAAGCCGTCGAGCAGCGCCCGCAGCCGGGCCGCGAACCGGTCGGGGTCGACCCGGCCGAACTCGCCGCGGGAGACGCCCTCGGCGACCAGCGCCACCAGGTCGCGGTGCCAGGCGCCCTCGATCGCGGCCTGCCGGTCGCGGCCTTCCTCGTCGGCGTTGAGCGAGCGGTTCCAGACCTCCAGCCAGAGCGTCCAGTGCGGGTCCCCCACGCCGTCGGGCACGTACAGGTCGACATAGGCGTCCAGGCGGGCGCGGGCCGTGCCCGGCCGGGCCAGGAGCCGTCCGCGCTCGGCGCCGAGGCGGCCCTCGCTCCACTCCAGGGTGCGCAGGAGCAGTTCGTCCTTGGTGCGGAAGTAGTAGAGGAGGTGGCCGGAGCTCATGCCGACCTCGCGGCCGAGCGCGGCCATGGTCAGTTTCTCCAGGCCGCGCTCGGCGATCATCTCCATGGCCGTCACCAGTACGTCCTCGCGCGGCGGGGCGTTCTTCCGCGCGCGGGCCTGTCCGGCTCCGGCTCCGGCCATGGGGCTGCTCCTTGATCACACCTTCGGCTGCTGCTGGGTGATGCAGTGGATGCCACCACCCCCGGCAAAGATCGTACGGGCGTCCACGAGCGTCACGGTCCGGTCGGGGAAGAGACCGCGGAAGATGCCCGCGGCGAGCTCGTCGTGCGGGTCCCCGAAGGCGCACAGGACGACGCCGCCGTTGCAGAGGTAGTGGTTGATGTAGGAGTAGTCGACCCAGCCCTCCTCGTCCTTGAGGACGGTCGGGGCCGGGACCTCGACGATCCGCAGGGTGCGCCCGCGCGCGTCCCGCTGGCCTTCGAGCGTCGCGATGATCTCCTTGCTGACCTCGAAGTCGGGGTGGGCGGGGTCGCGCTGGGAGTGGACGAGCACGACACCGGGCGCGGCGAACGCGGCGACGATGTCGACGTGGCCGAGGGTGCCGAAGCCGTGGCCGGGGTAGTCCGCGGTGAGGCCGCGGGGCAGCCAGATCGCCTTGGTGGTGCCGAGCTGGGCGTGGATCTCCGCCTCCACCTCGGCCTTGGTCAGGCCGGGGTTGCGCTCGGGGCCGAGCTGCACGGTCTCGGTGAGCAGGACGGTGCCCTCGCCGTCGACGTGGATGCCGCCGCCCTCGTTGACCAGGGACGAGGCGTACGTACGGGCTCCGGCGAGGTCGGCGACGTGCCCGCCGATCCTGGCGTCGTGGTCCCAGCGGGCCCACTCCTGGGCGCCCCAGCCGTTGAACGTCCAGTCCACGGCGGCCAGCGCGCCCCTGCCGTCGGTGACGAAGGTCGGCCCGATGTCCCGCATCCACGCGTCGTCGAGGTCCCGCTCGACGACCTCGATGTCCGGGCCGAGCAGTTCCATGGCGTACGCGGACTGGGCGGGCCCGCAGACCACGGTGACGGGCTCGAAGCGGCGTACGGCGCGGGCGACGGCGGCCCAGGCCAGGCGGGACTCGTCGAGGCCCGCGGGGTCGTCGAAGGTGGGGTTGGGGCACGGCCACGCCATCCAGGTGCGCTCGTGCGGAGCCCACTCGGCGGGCATGCGGAAGCCGTCGGCGGCAGCAGACATGACGTTGAGACCCTTAGAGGAAGTAGAGGCGGTTGAGGGAGACCGAGTCGGCGGGTTCGGAGCGGACCGGTTCGCCGTCGAGCGTGACGAGGCCGGTGCGCTGGTTCACGTCGATCGAGCCGGTGCGGGAGTTCAGGCGCAGGTCGGCGGGGCCGATGCCCCGGGTGCCGCGCACGGCGACCCGGCGGCGGCGGGTGGGCATGAGGTCGTTGCCCTGGTCGACGGCGGCCTGCGCGACGAACGCCACGGAGATGTCGGCGGGCGTCGCCCCGTACGCCCCGAACTGCGGTCCGAGCACGAGGGGTTCGCAGGTGTCGGTCGCGGCGTTCGGATCGCCCACGACGCCGTACGCGGGGAAGCCCGACTTGAGGACGAGCTGCGGTTTGGCGCCGAAGTACTCGGGGCGCCAGAGCACGATGTCGGCGAGCTTGCCGGTTTCGATGGAGCCGACCTCGTGGGCGAGGCCGTGCGCGAGGGCGGGGTTGATGGTCAGCTTGGCCATGTAGCGCAGCACGCGCGCGTTGTCGTCGTGCGGGCCGTCGCCCTCCAGGGGGCCCAGCTCAGCCTTCATCTTCCCGGCCATCGCGAACGTACGGCGTACGGTCTCGCCCGCCCGGCCCATGCCCTGCGCGTCGGACGAGGTGATGCCGATGGCTCCCAGGTCGTGCAGGACGTCCTCGGCGCCCATGGTCCCGGCGCGGATGCGGTCGCGGGCCATGGCGGCGTCGCCGGGCAGGTCGGTCTTGAGGTCGTGGACGGAGACGATCATGCCGTAGTGCTCGGCGACCGCGTCGCGCCCGAAGGGCAGCGTGGGGTTGGTCGAGGAGCCGATGACGTTGGGGACGCCCGCCATCTTCAGGACGTTGGGGACGTGTCCGCCGCCGCAGCCCTCGATGTGGAAGGCGTGGATGGTGCGCCCTTCGAGGACCTTGAGGGTGTCCTCGACGGAGAGGCACTCGTTCAGGCCGTCGCTGTGCAGGGCGACCTGGACGTCGTGCTCCTCGGCGACGCGCAGCGCGGTGTCGAGGGCGCGGGTGTGCGCGCCCATGTCCTCGTGCACCTTGAAGCCGGACGCGCCGCCCTCGGCCAGCGCCTCGATCAGCGGGGCGTCGTGGGAGGAGGAGCCGCGGCCGAGGAAGCCGATGTTGACCGGCCAGGCGTCGAAGGCGTTGAAGGCGTGCCGCAGCGCCCAGGGCGAGTTGACGCCGACGCCCCAGACGGGGCCGAACTCCTGGCCGATGATCGTGGTGACGCCGGAGGCGAGCGACGCCTCCATGATGCGCGGCGAGAGCAGGTGGACGTGGGTGTCCACGGACCCCGCGGTGGCGATGAGCCCCTCTCCGGACACGATGGACGTGCCGGTGCCGACCACGACGTCGACGCCGTCGAGGGTGTCGGGGTTCCCGGCCCTGCCGATCGCGTGGATGCGGCCTTCCCGGATGCCGACGGACACCTTGCGGATGCCCTGCACGGCGTCGATGACGACCACGTTGCTGATGACGACGTCGCAGGTCTCGCGGACCGCGGCGGCCTTGAGGTGCAGCCCGTCGCGGGCCGTCTTGCCGAATCCGGCGAGGAACTCGTCGCCGTACCTTTGCGCGTCGGACTCGACGCGGACGGTCAGCCCGGAGTCGCCGAGCCGGATGTGGTCACCGGCGCGGGGGCCGTGCGTGGCGGCGTACTCGTGCGCGGTGAGGCGGCGCGGTTCCGCGGCGTGGCCTCCGGGACGGCTCATCGCCCATCCTCCTGCTCTGTGGTTTCCGGTACGCCGAGGTAGCCGCAGGCGGCGGCCCTGCGCAGGGCCTCCTCCTTGGCGCCCGGCGCGTCGAGCGGGCCGTCCACCAGGCCCGCGAAGCCGATGGCGATCCGCTCGCCGCCGATGGGCAGCAGTGCGACATCGGCGCTCTCGCCGGGCCCGAAGCGGACCGAGGACCCGGCGGGCACGGCGAGCCGGAGGCCGTAGGCGGCGGCGCGGTCGAAGTCGAGGCGGGGGTTGGCCTCGAAGAAGTGGAAGTGCGAGGTCACGGAGACCGGGACGGTCGCGGTGTTGCGCACCGTCAGCGTCACCGTGGGCGCGGGGTCCTCGTGCGGGGGCCCCGGCAGCAGCGCGCCGGGCGCCTCGGCGCCGAGGCCGCCGCCTATCGGGTCCGAGACCACCGCGAGGCGGGACCCGTCGTCGAAGACGGCCTCCACATGCACCTCGGTCACCACGTCGGCGACGCCCGGCAGCACGTCGTCGGGGCCGAGGGCGGCGCGGGCGCGCTCGATGGCCTCGGCGAGCCGCGCGCCGTCGCGGGCGGCCTCGCAGACCGTGTCGGCGATCAGCGCGGTGGCCTCGGGGACATTGAGCCTGAGGCCGCGCGCCTTGCGGGCCCTGGCGAGCTCGGCGGCCCCGAAGAGCAGCAGCCGGTCGCGTTCGGTGGGCGTCAGTCGCACGCCTGGGCACCTCCTCGTTCCTACGATTTGAACACCACTCTAACCGCGAGATTCCTTGACGGAAACCATTGACGGGAACGCGGGACACGGGTCACATTGAGCGCTGCTCTAAACTCTGCGACCGGTGCGGCGCGCGGAGTGCGAGAGCAGCCGAGACCCAGCGAGCGTCAGGGGCGCCCTCATGCCGATAGAACAGCGCGGAGTCGACACCATCCCGGACGGGGAACGCACCAGCGGCCCACGGGATCTCGTGTCGATCCTGATCGGCTCCAACCTCTGCCTCGGAGTGATCATCTTCGGCTGGCTGCCGGTCTCCTTCGGCCTCGGCTTCTGGCAGTCGGTGAGCGCGGTGGTGTCCGGGACGGTGCTCGGCACCGCCCTGACCGCCCCGCTCGCCCTGGTCTCCCTGCGCACCGGGACGAACCTCTCCACCTCGTCCGGCGCCCAGTTCGGCGTGCGCGGACGCCTGGTCGGCTCGGTCGTCGGGCTGCTGCTCTCCCTCGGCTACACGGCGCTGACCATCTGGATCGGCGGCGACGTGATGGTGGGCACCCTGCACCGGCTGCTCGGCCTGCCGACCGGCGGACTCAGTTACGGCGTCGTCTACGCCCTGCTCGCCGGGGCCACCGTGGTCGGCGCCGTCTTCGGCTACCGGGTGCTGCTCAGGCTCTCCCGGGTGCTCGCCTTCGCCATGACGGCCCTGCTGGTCCTCGGCGTGATCGCGTACGCGCCCGACTTCACGGCGGCGGCGCCGCCCGGCGCGGGCGGCTATCTGCTCGGCTCGTTCTGGCCGACCTGGCTGCTGGCCCTGGTGGCGGCGGGCCTGTCAGGACCCATCGCGTTCATCACCCTGCTCGGCGACTACACCCGCTATGTCTCCCCCGCCCGGCACAGCTCACGCGCGGTGCTCGGCGCCGCCTGGCTCGGGCTGATCGCGGGCCTGCTGATCCCGCAGCTCTTCGGCACCTTCACGGCGTACGCGGCCCGCGCCGCCGCCGATTACGCGGGCCCGCTCGTCGCCGCCTCCCCCGCCTGGTACCTGGTGCCGCTGCTGCTCGCCGCCTCGGCGGGCTCGGTCGGCAACGCGGGCCTGATGCTGTACTCGATGGGCCTGGACCTCGACGCGATCCTGCCCCGCGCCTCGCGCGCCCGCGCCACGTACACGGTCGCCGTGGCCGCCACGGCCTGCGTCTTCGCCGGGCACTACGCATGGGCGGCACAGGACGCGATGACGTCGTTCGTCCTGCTCCTCACCGCCATCGGCACCCCCTGGGCGGTGATCACCCTGATCGGCTTCGCGCGCTGCCGTGGCGAGTACGACGCGGACGCCCTCCAGGTCTTCAACCGCCGCGCGCGGGGCGGCGCGTACTGGTACCGCGCGGGCTGGAACATCCGCGCCACGGCGTCCTGGGCCCTGGGCGCGGCGACCGGCCTCCTGGCCGTCTCGCTCCCGTCCTACGAGGGCCCTCTCCTCCCCCTGACGGGCGGCGTCGACTGCAGCTTCCTCCTGTCGGCGGTGGTGGGCGGCGCGACCTACACGGCCCTGAACGCCTCTCAGGGGCGCGGGAAACCGCGCGACCAGCCACAGCCGGCCCGCACGTGAGGAACAGCGAGGAAACCGAAAGGGCCCGGCCCCCCGCACGCAAAGAACGGGGGGCCGGGCCAGGACAGCCGCGAAGGCCTCAGGCCAGCTTGTGCATCCAGCCGTGCGCGTCCTCGGCGGTCCCCCGCTGGATGTTCAGCAGCGCCTCGCGCAGGGCCATCGTGACCTTGCCGGGCTCGCCGCCGCTCTGCTGCCACTCGCCCCCGTTGGACTTGACCGTGCCGACCGGCGTGATCACCGCGGCGGTGCCGCAGGCGAAGACCTCGGTCAGGGTGCCGTTCTCGGTGTCGGCCTTCCACTGGTCGATGGAGACGCGGCTCTCCTCGGAGGTGTAGCCGAGGTCACGGGCGACCGACAGGAGCGAGTCACGGGTGATGCCCGCGAGCAGCGAGCCCGTCAGGGTGGGGGTGACGATCTTGTCCCCGTACACGAAGTACAGGTTCATGCCGCCGAGCTCCTCGACCCACTTGTGCTCCACCGCGTCAAGGTAGGCGACCTGGTCGCAGCCCTTCGCGGCGGCCTCGGCCTGCGCGAGCAGCGACGCGGCGTAGTTGCCGCCGGTCTTGGCGTCGCCCATGCCGCCGGGGACGGCGCGCACGCGGTCCTCCGAGAGCCAGATGGAGACGGGCTTGACGCCACCGGGGAAGTACGCGCCCGCGGGCGAGGCGATCACGATGAAGAGGTACTCGTTGGCGGGCTTCACGCCCAGGCCGACCTCGGTCGCGATCATGAAGGGGCGCAGGTAGAGGGACTCCTCGCCGCCGTGCGCGGGGACCCAGTCGACGTCCTGCCTGACCAGCAGGTCGCACGCCTCGATGAACGTCTCGACGGGCAGCTCCGGCATGCCGAGGCGGCGGGCGGAGGACTGGAAGCGGCGGGCGTTGGCGTCGGGGCGGAAGGTGGCCACCGTGCCGTCGGGCTGGCGGTAGGCCTTGAGGCCCTCGAAGATCTCCTGGGCGTAGTGCAGGACGTTCGTCGCCGGGTCGAGGGCGAGCGGGCCGTAGGGCACGAGCTGGCCGTCGTGCCAGCCGCGTCCCTCCGTCCACTTGACCGTCACCATGTGGTCGGTGAAGTGGCGGCCGAATCCGGGGTTGGCCATGATCGCCTCACGCTCCGCGCTGGCCAGCGGGGTCGATGAGGGCTTGAGCTCGATGGTCGGCGTCAACGTCATGAGTACTTCGTCCTTCACGTGTGATGGTGACGGACCGCGCTCACGCCCTTGGTCCAGGTAGTTGGACGTCCGAGCTTCCCTGTATTTCACGGCCCCACGTTCGATTATCGCGCGGGGGGCCCGTGAGAGAGAAACGGCATGGCTGCGGCCCGGGGGTCGATGGTGACACCCCGGGGCCCCACAGGAGAAGCCGCCGGGTGTCCTCGCGGGACCCGGCGGCTTCTGGAGGTCGAGCTACCGGGTCAGCCCGCTACTCGTACGGCGAGCGCGTCGCCGATCTGTTCGGTGGAGCGGACCGTGTCGCCGCGCTCGGCCAGATCGGCGGAGACGGCGGCCTCGATGCGGGCGGCCTCGGGCTCGTACCCGAGGTGGCGCAGGAGGAGGGCGACGGAGAGCACGGTGGCCGACGGGTCGGCCTTGCCCTGGCCCGCGATGTCCGGCGCCGAGCCGTGCACGGGCTCGAACATGGACGGGAACTCGCGGCTGGGGTTGATGTTGCCGGAGGCCGCGACGCCGATGCCGCCGGAGACGGCCGCGGCGAGGTCGGTGATGATGTCGCCGAAGAGGTTGTCGGTGACGATCACGTCGAAGCGGCCGGGGTCGGTGACGAGGTAGATCGTCGCGGCGTCGACGTGGATGTAATCGGTGGTGACCTCGGGGAACTCCTTGGCCACGGCGTTGAAGACGTTCGTCCAGAGGTGACCGGCGTAGGCGAGGACGTTGTTCTTGTGGACCAGCGTCAGCTTCTTGCGCGGGCGGGCCTGCGCGCGGGTGAAGGCGTCGCGGACCACGCGCTCCACGCCGAAGGCGGTGTTGACCGAGACCTCGGTGGCGACCTCGTGCGGCGTACCGGTGCGGATCGAGCCGCCGTTGCCCGTGTACGGGCCCTCGGTGCCCTCACGCACGACGATGAAGTCGATCTCGGGCTGGCCCGCGAGCGGCGTGGCCACACCCGGCAGCAGCTTCGAGGGGCGCAGGTTGACGTGGTGGTCGAAGAGGAAGCGGAGCTTCAGCAGGAAGCCGCGCTCCAGGACGCCGGACGGGACCGAGGGGTCGCCGATCGCGCCGAGCAGGATCGCGTCGTGCTGCTTGAGGGCCTCCGCGTCGGCGTCGGTGAGGGTCTCACCGGTCGCGTGGTACCGCTTGGCGCCGAAGTCGAAATCCGTCGTCCGCAGCTTCACGTCCTGCGGAAGCACGGCGTTGAGGACCTTGAGTCCCTGGGCCACGACCTCTTGGCCGATGCCGTCGCCGGGAATGACTGCGAGATTGATGCTGCGAGAACTTGCCGACATGCGGGCACCCTACTCTCCGTCCCAGGGGATGACACACGCGGTCCACCATATGGACGCGCCGTACGGACGCCACCGCATGGCCACCCGCGCTTCATCCCTCAGTCCCCGCTGAGTTGGCGGCCACTGGGAACTTCTCTGCGTATGGACACCCCCGATGTCGGCATACCGGAACGGCTCGCGGCCGGGATGAGCATGCCGGAACAGCACGAGTACCTGCGGCGGCGGCTCTCCCGGCGCAGGGTGCTCGCCGGTTCGTTCGCCGCGGCGGGGACGGCGGGCGGCATCGGGCTGCTCGGCGGCAGCTCGGGCAGCGCGTACGGCGGGGGCGCCGCGCGCACCTCCGCGCCGCCGCCCTCGCGGCCCCGGGTCGACGGCGGGCTGGTCGCGCCCTTCGGGCGGCACCTCGCGTTCGGCGCCGACCCCAGGACCCAGATGCGGATCTCCTGGCAGGTGCCGTTCGCGGTGAAGTCCCCCTACGTACGCGTGGGCCCGCGGCCGTGGGAGCTGAGCCGGCGGATCGGGGCGGAGGTGCGCGACCTGCACACCCCGTCGCTGTCGAAGAAGCTCCCGGCCGTGGAGCAGTACTACCTCCACGCGGCGCTCGACGGCCTCCGGCCGGGCACCACGTACTACTACGGCGTCGGCCACGAGGGCTTCGACCCGGCGTCACCCGAGCGCCTCGCGACGCTCGGCACGTTCAGGACCGCGCCCGCGGCACCGGAGAGCTTCGTCTTCACCGCCTTCGGCGACCAGGGCGTGAGCCACCACGCGCTCGCCAACGACCAGCTCATCCTGGGCCAGAATCCCGCCTTCCACCTGCACGCGGGCGACCTCTGCTACGCCGACGACACCGGCCACGGCAAGGAGTCCGACACCTACGACGCCCGTGTGTGGGACACCTTCCTCGCGCAGACGGAGTCGGTCGCGAAGTCGGTGCCGTGGATGGTGACGACCGGCAACCACGACATGGAGGCGTGGTACTCGCCGAACGGCTACGGCGGGCAGTCCGCACGCTGGTCACTGCCGGACAACGGCTTCGACCCCGCGCGCGCCCCCGGCGTCTACTCCTTCACCTACGGCAACGTCGGCGTGGTGGCCCTGGACGCCAACGACGTCTCCCACGAGATCCCGGTGAACAGGGGCTACTCGGACGGCAGGCAGACCGCCTGGCTCGACCAGCGGCTCGGTGAACTGCGGGCGGCGGGCGGAATCGACTTCGTCGTCGTCTTCTTCCACCACTGCGCGTACTCCACATCGCGCCACGCCTCGGACGGCGGGGTCCGCGACGCCTGGCTGGAGCTGTTCGACAAGCACCAGGTGGACCTGGTGATCAACGGCCACAACCACGTCTACGAACGCACCGACGCCATCAGGAACGGCGAGGTCGGCAAGCCCGTGCCGGTCGGCGCGTCGACCGATCCGACGCGCGACGGCATCGTGTACGTCACCGCGGGCGGCGCGGGCAAGGACCTCTATGAGTTCGGCCCCGGGGTGAAGGACAGCTACGAGGGCCACGTCCACGATCACGACCACGTCGTGACCTTCCACTGGACGCGGCGGCGGCGGTCCGACCCCGAGAAGGTGGAGTGGTCACGGGTGCGCTACACCGGCCATTCGTTCCTCGCGGTGGAGGTGAGGGCCGGCGCGCACCCGAAACTGACCGTCTCCGCGCTCGCCGAGAGCGGCGAGCGCATCGACCGCTTCGAGATCGCACGCGGGTCGCGGTGACCCGCGTGAGCGGGGGCTCAGTGCCCGGTCTCGCCGCCGTTGTCCCTGCGGTCGAGGGCGCGCTGGAGGGCGGCGGCGGCGTTCTTGCGCTCGGAGTCGCTGTTGCGGGAGACGTGACGGTGACGGACTCGGCGGACGGTCGTCTCGGCCATGGGGGATCCACTCCTTGAGGGAAGGGTGTTTTCGAGACTTTCGAGACGCCGGAATGGGCGGGGAGCGGCGGAGCGGCAGGGTTCGCCTGCGCGGAGCTCCGGCTCACGACCGCCATTCGCTTGATCTAGCGAGACGTTCGGCTCCTACAACGCTAAGGGAGGACGGAGCGTCTGTCTCCACAATTACTCGGACTTCCTACTATCTGAGACGGCGTTCACGCGCATGCCGCTCCCAGCTCGCGGAAAGGCGGCCGTCCCTCGTACACGTACGTCCCCGTCGCGCCTAGTACACGTCCCCGTCGCGCCAGTCGATGAACAGGCCGTGCGCCGGGTCCAGGTCCGCGCCCCACAGCAGCGGCGGCTCCTCGTCCGGCATGGTGACCGGGCCCTCGGGGCCGAGCGTGCCGACCGCGCCCTTCCACTCCACCCAGCCGCGCGCGAGGTACAGGCGCGCCCCGTCGTCGGACGCGGACAGCGCGCCCAGGTCGTACGCCCGGTCGATGACCTGCTCCAGGGCGCCCATCACCCGGCCGCCGAGACCCTGCCGCTGCCGGTCGGGACGGACGGCGACCGCTTCCACGTAACCGATGCGCAGCGAGCGGCCGTTGTGCAGCAGCCTGCGCTGGGTCACCGAGCCGTGCGCCAGCAGGGCGCCCGTGGCGTCGTGGAGGAGGGCGTGCACGCCGCCGAGGCCGTGGTCCCAGTCGTGGTCGCTGAAGTCGCCGTCGAAGGCCTCGTCCAGCAGGGCGCGGGCGGCGCGCAGTTCGGCGGCCGTCAGTTCACTGGTGTGGGCGGTACGCAGGGTAGTCACCGCGCCAAGGTACTCAGCCCGCGACCGGGTACGCATCCCGATTTATCCGTGCCCGTCCTCGCGGGCCGGACCTGAGCCAAAGCCGCCCCCAGGGACGCCGGATGCACCCAGAATCGAAAACATGCCTGAGACCCAGCAGCAGCGAGAGTGGGCCCCCATCCACGGTCAGCCCCACCGTTCCGTCCCCTACGCACCGGCGCGCGTCCCGGAGGCGGAGACCCTGAGCACCGCCGCCGGACTGCGCGGCCGCATGGACGAGCGCCGTACCGTACGGCAGTTCTCCTCCGACCCCGTCCCCGAGCAGGCCGTACGGGACGCCATCGCCTGCGCGGCGACCGCGCCGTCCGGCGCGCACCAGCAGCCGTGGACGTTCGTCCTCGTCAAGGACCCGGAGGTGCGCCGCCGCATCCGCGAGGCCGCCGAGCACGAGGAGCGCGTCTCCTACGACGGGCGGCTCGGCGAGGAGTGGCTCGCGGCCCTGCGCCCCCTCGGCACCGACGAGGTGAAGGCGCACCTCACGGACGCCCCCGCCCTGATCGTCGTCTTCCAGCAGCGCCACTGGCTCGGCGAGGACGGCACCAAGCGCAAGCACTACTACGTGGACGAGTCCGTCGGCATCGCGGTCGGGATGCTGCTCTCGGCGCTGCATCTGTCCGGCCTCTCCGCCCTGATCCATACGCCGAGCCCCATGCGGTTCCTCTCCGAGGTGCTCGGCCGCCCCGCGAACGAGAAGGCGTTCGCGGTGATCCCCGTGGGGTATCCGGCGCCGGACTGCCGGGTCCCCGATCTGGTGCGCAAGTCCCTCGATCAGGTCCTCGTGGAGGTCTGACCGGCGGTGACGAGGAGGCCCTCCCGGTCCTTCAGCTCCTTCAGCTCCTTCAGGGAGGGGTAGTCGGTGTAGCCCTCGGCGCCGTGCGTGTAGAGGTGCGCCGGGTCGATCTCCTGGAGGGGCGCGCCCGCCGCGAACCGCTCCGGCAGGTCGGGGTTGGAGATGAACGCCCGCCCGTAGGAGACGAGATCGGCGATCCCGGAGGCGAGGACGGCCTCGCCCGCCTCCCGCGTCGTGGGGTCGCCGTTCTCGCCGACGTTGGCGATCAGCGTGCCGTGCCAGTGCGGACGCAGGTCGGCGAGGGCCGGGTAGCGGTCGTTCCCGGTGAGGTGGAGGTAGGCGAGCCCGAGGGGGTCGACCTCGTCGAGCAGCGCGCGGTAGACGGGTCCCGGGTCGGCCTCGGCCATGCCGAACTGCGGGTTGCCCGGGGAGAGGCGCAGGCCGAGCCGTCCGGCGCCGATGGCGTCGGCGACGGCCCGTACGACCTCGACGGCGAAGCGGATGCGGTCGGCGACCGAGCCGCGGCCGTAGGCGTCGTCGCGGAGGTTGGAGTTGTCGGCGAGGAACTGGTGGATCAAGTAGCTGTTGGCGCCGTGCAGTTCGACCCCGTCGAAACCGGCCTCGATGGCGTTGCGCGCGGCGTCGGCGAAGTCCCGTACGGCCGTGTGGATCTCCTCGACGGTCATCTCGCGCGGGGTGACCGGATCGGCCTTGGCGCCGTCGCGCACATGCACCCGGCCGGGGTCGACGAGCACGGCGGAGGGCGCGGCGGGCACGTCGCCGTCGATGCGGGACAGCGGGTGGCCGTGGCGGCCCCCGTGCATGAGCTGGGCGTAGATCCGGCCGCCCGCCGCGTGCACCGCGTCGGTCACCCGCCGCCAGCCCGCGATGTGCGCGGCCGTCTCAAGCCCCGGGAAGCGCCAGCCGCTCTGGCCCCTGCTGCTGGGCCAGATGCCCTCGGTGACGATGAGGCCCGCGCTCGCGCGCTGGGCGTAGTGGTCGGCGACGACCGGCAGCGGCGTGCCGTCCTCCGTGGCACGGTGGCGGCTCATGGGCGCCATCACGATGCGGTTGGGGAGGCTGCCGAGCGCGGCCGAGGAATACGGGGCGAGAAGCGTCTTGTTCGTCATGCCGGAACGGTAGAAGCTGACACCAGTGTCAGATTCAACCCGCGAGCCCGGCGAGCGGCGGCGGTACAGCGGCATGACAGGGGGCACCCGGCATGAGGATCGGCGAGCTGGCGAAGCGTACCGCTGTGAGCGAGCGGTCCCTGCGCTACTACGAGACGCAGGGCCTGCTGTACGCGGAGCGCACCCCAGGCGGCCACCGCGACTACCCCGAGGCGGCGGTCGACCGTGTCGTGCACATCCAGGAGCTCTTCGCGGCGGGCCTGTGCAGCGCGAAGATCGTGCAGCTCCTTCCCTGCATGCGGGACAAGGACGGCGGCCCCTCCGAGAAGGCGACCCCCTGGCTGGTGACCGAACTGACCCGGGAGCGCGCCCGCATAGACCGCCAGGTGGAAGACCTCCTCCGGGCCCGCGAGGTCCTGGACGAGGTGATCACAGCGGCGACGGGCGCATCCGGGTGACACCGGCGCCGGACAGCGCGGGCCCTCGCTACCGTCGGCAGCATGCGATCTCCCTCGGCTCCCTCGGCTCCCTCGCGCAGGACTCTTCTGAGCGCGGCGTTCGCGGTGCCCGTGCTGGTCGGGGCGGGGCGCCCGGGAACGGCGGCGGTCGCCGGAGCCCGGGGGCGGATCCGCGCGCTGGAGGAGGAGTATCCGGGCCGGATCGGGCTGCACGCCCTGCACACCGGCACCGGGGCCGTTCTCGCGTACCGCGCGCGGGAGCGCTTCGCGCTCGCCTCCACGTTCAAGGTCCTCGCCGTCGCGGCCGTCCTGCGCGGGGCGCGGACGCGTGAGCACGGGCTGCTCGACACCCTGATCCGGTACGGTCCCGGCGACCTCGTCGCCCACTCGCCCCGCACCGAACGGCACCTGGCGACCGGCATGACCGTGCGGGAGCTCTGCGACGCGGCGCTCAGGTACAGCGACAACACCGCCGCCAATCTGCTGCTGCGGCGGCTCGGCGGGCCGGGCGCCGTCACCGCCTTCGCCCGTGCGCTCGGCGACTTCCGTACCCGCCTGGACCGCTGGGAGCCCGGCCTCAACGGCAACGTCCCCGGCGACCCGCGGGACACCACCACCCCCGCGGCCATCGCCGCCGACCTGCGCACGCTCGTCCTCGGCGACGCCCTGCACCCGGGAGACAGGAGGCTGCTCACGCGCTGGCTCCTCGGGAACACCACCGGCCATCAGCGGATCAGGGCCGGGCTCCCCACCGGCTGGCGAGCCGGTGACAAGACGGGCACCGCCGAGTACGGCGGGGTGAACGACGTCGCCGTGGCCTGGCCGCCCGAGGGCGGCGCGCCCCTGGTGATCTCCGTGTACACGACCCGCCTCGACCCGGAAACGCCGGGCGAGGACCGTATCGCCGCCGACCTTACGCGCATCGCGGTGGACGCCCTCGCCCGACACGCCCGGCCGGGAAAGGACACCGCCTCCGACC
>NZ_JASKYR010000659.1:0-4708 GCF_041028215.1 Streptomyces flavofungini | reverse complement strand
CGTACAGCCGCAGGAAGAGCAGGGCGGGGCCGGTGGCGCCGCGCAGCAGCCCGGCTCTGGGGCGTCCCTTGGGCGGGGTGGCGGTGGTGAGCCGCTCGCCGAGCAGTTCGGCGGCGCGCAGGGCATGGCGGCCGAGCTCGCTCTCCCCGGTGCTCCGCGCGAGGGAGTCGAGGGCCAGGCCGAGTCCCGCGAGCCCGCCGTACAGGTCGGAGGGGAGCCGCTGCCAGTTCTCCTTGAGGATCACGCCCGTGAGGTCGAGGGCGCGGGTGCGGTGGCCGAGCCGGTCCAGTGCGTACGCGATGCCCGCGAGGCCGTCGTGAAGGCCGAGCGGGGTGCCCGCGGGGGTGGGGTCGGTGTGGGCGAGCAGCCAGCGCTCGCCCTCGTCGTAGCGCTCGGCGCCGCTCTCGGCGAGCGCGTAGAGCACTCCGGCCGCCCCGTGCGCGAGACCGAGCCCGCCGCCCTCGGTGAACTGCGCGATGTCGCCGGGGAAGAGGCGGTCGTCGCGTTCGGGGGTGGCGGCGGCCAGGATGGCCTTGACCATCGAGTCCCGGCTGTGCGGCCAGTCGGCGGGGTCGACGAGCGGTGCGGTGGTGGCGTCGGCCCCGTCCCCCGTCAGGACGCCCCCCGCGAGGGCTCCCTGGGCTCCCGCGGCCAGGGCCGACGCCCGCTTCGGGGCGCTGTCCCGCGCCGGTTCGCTCCGCTCGATCTCCGCGACCGCCTCGGCGAGGAACGCGGCGGGTACGTCGGGGAACTCGGCCGCGACGACCTTCGCGAGGTGCGCGGCCTTGCCCCGGTCGATGGCGAGCAGCGAGGTGATGGGCAGGAAGAGCGCGAGCCGCAGACAGGCGAGGGCGTAGCGGTCGACGCCGGTGCCGGTGCGGTCCCTCGGTGCGACGAAGCCGGGGTGGGCGACGACCTGGCGGCCCGCCTCGCCGACGGTGGTCGCCGCCTCGAAGTCGAGGAGGGAGACGGACTCCTCGTCCGGCGCGACCATGATGTTGAACAGATGGAGGTCGTTGAAGACGACGCCCCTGCCGTGCACGGCGTCGACCGCCTCCTCCACGGCGCGGTACATGCGCAGCGCCCACCGGGTGTACCCGGCGATGTCGGCCGCTTCCGGCGCGCTGGTGCGCAGCGGGTGGCGGTGCGCGAAGAAGGAGTTGAGGGTGGTGCCCTCCAGGAAGTCCATGACGAGGAAGCGGTGGCCGTCGAGGAGGAACCAGTCGCGGACCTCGGGGGCGACGCCGAGGCCGGTGAGCTTCTCCAGGGCGTCCTTCTCGCGGGCCAGGCGGGCCACGGCGTCCGCGCCGTCGGCGGCCAGACCGGCGTGCGGGCGGCCCTCCTTGAGGACGACCTTGCGGCCGTCGCGGGTGTCGGTGCCCGCGTAGACCCCGCCGCCGTTGGAGAAGTGCAGGGCCTTCTCGATGCGGTACGGGAGGTCGGCGACGGTGGCGGTGTTGCGGGCGTCGAGCTGCGGCTGGAGGAACGCGGGCAGCGTCACCCACTCCGGGACCTTGAAGGCGGGGTCCCGCGAGTCGGGCACGAGCCGTCCCCGGTCGTCCTCGACGGCGGGCACGAGCGTGCCCCTGCCGTTGTCGCAGACGCGCCGCGTGAAGGCGCCGTACCGCACGTACAGCGGCCCCTGCTCCCAGCGCAGATCGGTGAGGATGTACGGGCCCTCGAACCCTTCGAGCAGCTTGCCGAGGCCGTGCAGCAGCTCCTGGAGCCGGTCCTCGTCCGCCGGGTAGAGCGTGGCGAACTTGCCGCTGCCGGTACGGCTCGCGTACTTGCTGTTGCGCAGGTGCAGCAGGGCGGGGGCGGGCACGAACTTGAAGGGCACGCCGCGTTCGACGCAGTGGTCCCAGACGACGGCCGCGATGTCGTCGGCGTTGGCCAGGGTCGCGGAGACGTGGATCTTCCAGCCCTGCGCGGGCAGCGGACGGGGCGTGCCGCCGTCGTCCAGCGGGGTCAGCGAGAGCCAGTCGCCGACGCGTGCGGCCCGCCAGCCGTCGGGGACGGCGCGCCGCGCGGTCTGGAACGGGGTGGCGGCGGTGCCGCCCTCGGACGGCAACCGGTCCGGGGTCTCGTAGAAGTTCCTGTCGGCCAGACAGTAGACCTCGTACCGCTTGTCCATGCCTTCCCCTCCCTGCGCGGCGTGGCGCAAAGATTTCCAGGAGGCCGACGGGCGGAACAGTCACGGCTGTCATCACATCGCCGTGCGGAACGCATGGGTAAAGTCGCGTTCGCCGGTGTTCGAGTCGGTACGGCGGCGGGTCCGCCGCATGTGCCGCCCGCGCGCACGGCGATGCCCGCGACGGCCCTCGGGGGGCCGACGCGGGCACACGCTTCAGTCCTCCGGCGGGAAGACGGTCTCGCCGCTGTGGGCGAGGGCGATCGTGATCGCCTCGACCGGGCAGCCCTCCGCCGCTTCGAGGATCTTCTCGTTGGCGTCGCTCTCGGGCTCCGTGGGGTGCGACTGCCGGGCGGTGTCCAGGACGAAGCCGCCGGGCGCGGTGAGCACGCACATGCCCGAGCCGATGCAGAGGGACCGGTCGACCTCGACGCGCCAGCGGTCGCCCATCAGGCACTCGCCTCCCCGTCGGCGCCCGGCTCGTACCCCGCCGGGAGGTGGATCATCTTGTGCTCGAAGTACTCGCCGTACCCCTCGGGCCCGAACTCCCGCCCGAGGCCGGAGTTCTTGTAGCCGCCGAAGGGTCCGAGCATGTCGAGGCTGAAGGTGTTCACGGAGTACGTGCCGGTGCGCACCTGGCGTGCGACGTCGATGCCGCGCTCGGTGTCGGCCGTCCAGACGCTGCCGCTGAGCCCGTAGTCGGAGTCGTTGGCGATCTTCACCGCGTCGGACTCGTCGCCGTACGGCAGCAGGCAGACGACCGGGCCGAAGATCTCCTCGCGGGCGATGCGCATGGAGTTGTCGACGCCGCCGAAGAGGGTCGGCTCGACGTACCAGCCCTGGTCGAGACCGGCGGGACGGCCGCCGCCCGCGAGGATCTTCGCGCCCTCCTCCTGGCCGATGCGGATGTAGTCGAGGGAGCGCCGCTGCTGGCGCTCGGCGACCAGCGGCCCGAGTTCGGTCGCGGGGTCCATGGGGTCGCCGACCTTGAGCGCGGACGCGGCGGCGGCGAAGGCCTCGGCGAACTCGTCGTAGCGCGTACGGGGCACCAGGATGCGGGTCTGGGCGACACAGGCCTGGCCGTTGATCATCCAGGAGAAGGGGACGATGCCCGCGACGGCGCTCGCCGCGTCGGCGTCCGGCAGCACGATCGCGGCGGACTTGCCGCCGAGCTCCAGGGTGACGCGGGTGAGGTTGCGGGCGGCGACCTCCATGACGCGCTTGCCCGCGGCGACGGAGCCGGTGAAGGACACCTTGTCGACGCCGGGGTGCCCGACGAGGTACTCGCTGACCTCGCGGTCGGCGGAGATGATCGACAGGACCCCCTCGGGCAGCCCCGCGCCGGCGGCTATCTCGGCCAGGATGTACGCGTCGAGCGGCGCTTCCGGCGAGGTCTTGAGGATCACCGGGCACCCGGCGAGCAGTGCGGGGGCGAGCTTCGCGGCGGCGGTGAACTGCGGGACGTTCCACGGCACCACGGCCGCGACGACGCCGACGGGCTCGCGGCGGACGAGGAGCCTGCCGAGCACTCCGTCGCGCCGCTCCTCGTAGGGGAAGCCGCGGGCGACGGTGAGCGCCGCGTCCCACACCATCATCGCGGCGAGGGCCTGCACCATCACGCTTGAGGTGTACGGGGTGCCGTTCTCGGAGCTGATGACGCGGGCGATCTCCTCGTGCCGCACCGCGAAGCCGTCCTTGATCCTGGTGATGACCTCGATCCGCTCGTCGACGGTCATCCGGGGCCAGGGCCCCTCGTCGAACGCCTTGCGCGCGGTGGCGACGGCGCGGTCCACGTCGGCGGGGGCGGCGTGCGGGACGCGGGCGAAGACCCGGCCGGTGTGCGGCGAGACGACGTCGATGACGCCCTTGCCGAGGGGGTCCACCAACTCTCCGCCGATGAACAGCTGTCGGTGTTCCACGAGCTCCGTCATGGCTGACTGCCTCCTGCGGGGCGTTTCCTGACTGAGTATCAGGAACTGATACCAGTTCTACTTGCAGGAGTCCATGGGCCGTACGGGCCCGCGGCGGCCCCTCTGCTGACGTACCAAGCAGTCGACTTGGGCGACCATTGGAACCAGTTCTAGTTATAGTGGGCGGTGGCCGCATCGCGGACCGCGAGCGGCACGGAGCGAGCAAAGACGAGGGCGCCCATGACGCAGGTGAGCGGCGCACGGCCGAGCGGCCCGCCCGTGATCGGGCACGGCGGGGGCGTCTGGAGCGTCAAGGTGCCGATCCCCGGCAATCCCCTCGGCTTCACCCTCGTGCACCTCCTGGACACCGACGGCGGCCCCGTCCTGATCGACACCGGCTGGGACGACCCCGCCTCCTGGCACACCCTCACCGCCGGGCTCGCCGCGTGCGGTACCGCCGTCGAGGACGTGACCGGGGTCGTCATCACCCACCACCACCCCGACCACCACGGCCTCTCCGCCAAGGTGCGCGAGGCCTCCGGCGCCTGGATCGCCATGCACCCGGCGGACGCGGACGTGGTGCGCCGCACCCGCTCGGGCGACCCCGAGCGCTGGTACGGCTACATGGCCGCGAAGCTCACCGCCGCGGGCGCCCCCGCCGAGCACG
>NZ_JASKYR010000658.1:0-4389 GCF_041028215.1 Streptomyces flavofungini | reverse complement strand
GCTTGGCTCGGCCGCCAGGAGGCTTGCCCGGGGCGGGCGCTAGCGCTGGAGCAGCACCTTTCCGATGTGGCCGCTCTCCTCAAGGATGCGGTGCGCGGCAGCCGCGTCCCGCATCGGCACCACACGGTCGACGATCGGCCGCACCTGCCCCGCCGAGATCAGCGGCCACACATGCTCCCGTACCGCCGCCACGATCGACGCCTTCTCGGCGGCGGGACGGCCACGCAGGGAGGTGGCGGTGACGGCGGCGCGCTTGGTGAGCAGCGCGCCGATGTTCAGCTCGCCCTTGGCGCCGCCCTGCATGCCGATGATGGAGAGCCGCCCGTTGACCGCCAGGGCCTGCACATTGCGGTCCAGGTACTTGGCGCCCATGTTGTCGAGGATGACGTCCGCGCCCGCCCCGTCCGTGGCCCGCTCGATCTCCGCCACGAAGTCCTGCTCGCGGTAGTTGATGAGGATGTCCGCGCCGAGTTCCCGGCAGAAGTCCAGCTTCTCCTTCGTACCCGCCGTGACGGCGACCTTCGCGCCGACCGCCTTGGCGAGCTGGATCGCCATGGTGCCGATGCCGCTCGAACCGCCGTGCGCGAGCAGCGTCTCACCGGGCCGGAGGTGAGAAATCATGAACACGTTGGACCATACGGTCGACGTCACCTCGGGCAGCGCCGCCGCCGTCACGAGGTCGACGCCCTCGGGCACGGGCAGGAGCTGCCCGACCGGCACGGCGACCTGCTCGGCGTAGCCGCCGCCGGAGAGCAGCGCGCACACCTCGTCGCCCACCGCCCAGCCGGAGACGCCGGGGCCGAGCGCGATGATGCGGCCCGAGCACTCCAGGCCGGGGTAGGGGGACGCGCCGGGCGGCGGGTTGTAGAAGCCCTGCCGTTGCAGCAGATCGGCGCGGTTCACGGCACTGGCCACCACCTCGACCAGCACCTCGCCCTCGCCGGGCACAGGATCAGCCACCTCTGCCCACACCAGCGCTTCGGGCCCACCGGGTTCGGGGATAGTGATCGCATACATAGGCCCGAGGCTACTCCCGCTGGCCCCTGGGCCCCCGCCACGAACTGTCGCCCGACGGTCCCACCGCAGCGGGGCTCCCACGGGCCCCCTGAGCCCGCGAGGAGCTGTCGTCGGTCTCACAGCAGCGGGACTCCCGCTAGCCCAGGGCCCCTGCGAAGAGCTGTCGTCGGTCTCGCAGCAGCCGGGCTCCTACGAGCCCAGGGCCCCCGCGAGGAGCTGGCCCCCGTCAATCCCACCGCAGCAGAACATCCGCAGGCCCCCGGCCCCACGAGGAACTGACACCCGTCAATCCCACCGCAGCCGGACTCCCACGGGCCCCTGAGCCCCTGAGCCTCTGGGCCCCCCGAGGAGCCCGGTCAGTCCCGCCGCAGCGGATCCGCGGGCCCCGGGCAACGGGCCCCCGGCGAGGAGCCCGGTCAGTCCCGCCGCAGCGGATCCGCGGGCCCCGGGCAACGGGCCCCCGGCGAGGAGCCCGGTCAGTCCCGCCGCAGCGGATCCGCGGGCCCCGGGCAACGGGCCCCCGGCGAGGAGCCCGGTCAGTCCCGCCGCAGCGGATCCGCGGGCCCCGGGCAACGGGCCCCCGGCGAGGAGCCCGGTCAGTCCCGCCGCCATCCCACCGCAGCCGGACTCCAGCGGRTCCGCGGGCCCCGGGCAACGGGCCCCCGGCGAGGAGCCCGGTCAGTCCCGCCGCAGCGGATCCGCGGGCCCCGGGCAACGGGCCCCCGGCGAGGAGCCCGGTCAGTCCCGCCGCAGCGGTTTGACGTCCGGTGCGATCACGGCCGTGGGCGTCGCCCGGACGATCGTGATCAGCCGGTCGGTGAGCTGCAACTTGCCGACGGCCGGATCGTCGTACCCCAGCACCCGATGCCCCCGCACCACGCTCACCACGAGGTCCTCCGTCTCCCTGACCCCGCGCCCGACCTCGGCCTTTATGACCGGACGCTCGACCAGATCGAGCCCCGTGCCCTGCTGGATGAGGTCCTCCATGACCATGCCCGCACTGGGGCTGAGCACGGATAGCCCGAGCAGCCGCCCGGCCGCACTCGCGCTGGTGATGACCGCGTCGGCCCCGGACTGCCGGAGAAGCGGCGCGTTCTCCTCCTCGCGCACCGCCGCCACGATCTTCGCCCCGCGGTTCAACTGCCGTGCGGTCAGCGCGACAAGCACCGCCGTGTCGTCCCGCTGCGTCGCGATGATGATCTGCCGGGCCCGCTGCACCTCGGCCCTGAGCAGCACATCGCTGCGCGTCGCGTCGCCGACGACCCCGGCGAACCCCTCCGCCGTAGCCGCGTCGATGACCTTCGCGCTGGGGTCGACCACCACGATCTGCTCCGGCTTCAGGCCGGTCGCGCAGACGGTCTGGATCGCCGACCGGCCCTTCGTGCCGAAGCCGACGACGACAGTGTGTTCACGCAAGTTGGACCTCCAGCGGGACAGACGCCACTCCTCGCGCGTCCGTTCCGTGAGCACTTCGAGGGTGGTGCCGACCAGGATGATCAGGAAGAGCACGCGCAACGGCGTGATCAACAGAATGTTGGTGAGCCGCGCGCTGTCGCTGTACGGGACGATGTCGCCGTAGCCCGTGGTGGAGAGCGTGACCGTGGCGTAGTACGCCGCGTCGAGGAAGTCGACGCGCCCGTCGGAGTTGTCGTTGTACCCGCTGCGGTCGATCCACACGATGAACGTCGTCAGCGCGAGCACCAGCAGCGCCATCGCCAGACGCCGTGTGACCTGCCGCAACGGCCGCTCGACCACCCGCTGCGGCAGCTTGATCCGGTGCGTGGTGTGGTGCTCCGCCGGGTCCCGAGCGATGGCGTCGTGTCCGGGAAGTTTCACGTGAAACACTCCCCGCCGGAACCGGTGAGGTCGTTGAGACCGCCGGAGGCGCCAAGGCCGTTGGGGCCGGGGCCGCTTCGGCCGGTGCCGAGGCCAGGGTCACCTGGGCCCCCGAGGGCGCCCGGGTCCGTCGGCACGGCCCACGGCAGGTCCAAGATTTCCAGCTCCTGCCCCTGCCGCGCCCCGCCGGACGGCACCACCGCGAGCCCGTCGGCCGCCGCGATGCCCCGCAGCATGGCGGGCCCGTTGAAGCGCAGCGGCACGGCCACCTCGCCGCGCAGGGCGACGGGCACGAGCCGGGTGTCATACGGGTGACCCTGCACGGACTCCCGCACCGGAGCGGTGTACATCGAGGGGCCGCCGCCCTGGCCGGACGCCCGCCCGGTGAGCGCGCGCAGCAGCGGCTCGGCCAGGGTGAGCAGGCCGGAGACCGCGGCGAGCGGATTGCCCGGCAGCCCGACGAGGTGCTGGTCCGGCCTGATCCTGGCGAGCAGCATGGGATGCCCGGGGCGCACCGCGACACCGTCCACGAGCAGCTCGGCGCCGATCCGGTCCAGCGTGGGGTGGACGTGATCGACGGGCCCCGACGCCGTACCGCCCGTCGTGACGATCAGGTCGGCCGTGGACTTCGTGATCGCCTCGTACAGCGCCTTGGCGTCGTCGCCGAGGTGCCGCACCCCGGTGACTTCGGCACCGAGCGACCGCAGCCACGGCGGCAGCATCGGGCCGAGCGCGTCACGGATGCGGCCGTCCCGGGGCAGCCCCTCGGCCAGCAACTCATCGCCCAGGACGAGGACTTCCACGCGGGGCCTGCGCAGGGTGGCGAGCGTGTCGTACCCGGCGGCCGCCGCGAGGCCGAGCACAGCGGGCGTGACCAGGGACCCGGACGGCAGCAGGTGCTCACCGGAACGGCACTCCTGGCCGCGTGGCCGGATGTCCTGCCCCTGCGTCAGATCGCGCAGCGCGTACAGCCTGCCCTTGCCGTCGTTGCCGTCGTTGTCGTCCTTGTCGTCGGTGCGGCCGTGCTCACTGCGGAGCACCGCGGTGGCGTCCCTCGGGATACCGGCGCCGGTCGCGATACGCACGGCCTCGCCGTCGCCGAGCGGCGCGGGCTTCCCGTCCCCGGCGAGGACCCCTTCGGCGCGTACGTCCCAGGGGCCCGGACCCGCGACGGCCCAGCCGTCCATGGCCGAGGTGTCGAAGGACGGCAGATCGGTGAGGGCGGTCAGCGGGGCGGCCAGAACCATCCCGAGCGCCTGGGAAAGCGGCACGGAGACGGACGCCTCCCTGGGCGCCCGAGCGGCCCGCGAGGCACGGGCGCGGGCCACGTCCCAGGGGGTGATGTCGCGGTGCTTGGTCTCGCCGGAGACGCTGGGCATGGCTCCGTGGGACGGGGCGCCGGTCGAGTACGCCGACGCCGACGTGGCCGCCGCCCCCGCTGCTCCGGCCGCTCCCGACGCTCCCGCCGCCGACGTGGCGTGCGGGATGCTCCCGTGCCCCTTCCGCCCCTCGTTCACCAGGGCGAGCGCCTCATCG
>NZ_JASKYR010000657.1:0-4169 GCF_041028215.1 Streptomyces flavofungini | reverse complement strand
TGCAGGGACTGCTCGAAGTCGAGTTCGCCGCGCACGCCGGGTGCGAGGCGAAGAGCTCGATGACCTCGTCCTGGATGAGCGTGGAGTCGACGTCCATCACGACCAGGCGCTGCGCCCGGCGGTGCAGGCCCKCCKCGACGACCGCGACGTCCTTGCCCGGCAGACGACCCGCGAGGAAGGACCCCATCCCGAGTCCCGTATCCCGTACTCGGTGGCGCGCTGCGCGAGGACGAATTCGCCCTCCACTTGCCCTGAGACCTCGCTGCCGTGACCGCCGACCGCACTCCCGCTCCGCCGTGCGTGCCCGCCACCTTGTGCCGTGGGACGTGGAGGCCCTGGAGTCGGCCGAACTCCAGCGCCTGGTCCTCATCGACGTCGCTCCTACGACGACCGCGACGTCCTTGCCCGGCAGACCACCCGCGAGGAAGGACAATGCCGCGTTTTGGCCGCCTTTCCGGAGGGCTGGGACGCGGCGGGCGGGGGAGCACCGTTGCAGCGCTGGAATGGGCGCCCGCAGGCTCAGACGGTTGCCGAGGAGGAGGCCGAGGCCCAGGCCGGGGCGGGGGCCGGGCGCAGCGAGGCGAGCGGGCAGCGCAGGCCTGGCTCCACCGCGCAACTGCCCCCAGTCGACCTAGAAGTGAACAGGCACGACCGCGTCAGCGGAGGCGGTGGCGTAGAGGGGCTTTTCGACGGCCCTGGCCCCGGCTGGTGCAGCGTGCGGGGCTGCTGGTGTCCCGCCCGTCAGAAGGCCGGTTCCGGCTTCACGTGTACTTCATGTGCGACCCGGAACGACGGTCCGGCTGTGAGCCCAGGAGCCCGCCGGTCGAGCCGGTGCTGGCCGCTGCCGGCGTACGCTCACCTTGATCCTCGGTGAGGCAGCGGGTCGGGCCACGTCGGCGTGCGAGTGGCTCCTTGGAGTGACGAAGAGCCGCGTGCGAGGTCGTAGGGTCGGGCGGATGAGAGTGATGGACGGCAGGTGGCCCGGGTGGGGCGCCGACGCCGGGTTGGTCGTACTGACGTTTCTGCCGGTGCTGCTGTCGCAGCCGTACGTGGACACCTCCGGGCCGGCGTGGGCGTCGCTCACGGCGTACGAAGCGGTGGGGGTGGGGGGCCTGCTGCTGAGGCAGCGGCTGCCGGTCACCGCCTTCGTCGTCGGATTCGGGGCTCTGCTGGCGGCGCTGGTGGCAAGCGCGAGTGCGGGTGCCAAGCTGTCACCGCTGGTCTTCCTGCCGCTCGCGGTGCTGCTCTACAACCTGGGCAACCGCGGTACGAGCGGGAAGCGGACCGTGTCGGCGGTTCTCGGTGTCACCCTGCTGAGCGTGGCCGGGCTGTGGCTGAACCGGATGACGACCGACTCCGGCGACTTCCAGGGCGGTCTGGACGTCCTTGCCGCGCTGGCCCCGATGCCGCTGGCGTGGGCGATGGGGTTCGCCGCGCGGACCCGGCAGGAACTGCTGGCCGCGGCCGAGCGGCGGGCGGCCGACGCGCGCCGGGCACAGGCCCTGGAGGCGGCACAGGCCACGCAACGCGAGCGGACACGGATCGCCGGAGAGATGCACGACGTGGTCGCGCACTCGCTGACCCTGCTCGTCGTACACGCGGAGACCCTGCGGGCCCGCGGCGCCGAGCTGCCCGACTGGGCCCGTGCCCAGGTGGACGGTCTCGCGGCGGCGGGTCGGCAGAGCAGCGGCGAGCTGCGTGACCTGTTGCGGATGCTGCGCGACCCTGCCGACGCCGTCCCGCTCCAGCCCGTGCCGGACCTCGGCGAGCTGGACGCTCTGCTGGACAGTCACCGCGCCGCGGGAGGGACGGTCGGGATGATGATGGGCATCGCGCTGGAGTCCGTACCGGGGCCGGTGCAACTGGCGACGTATCGCCTCGTGCAGGAGGCACTGGTCAACGCACGCAGGCATGCCCCCGGGGCGCCGGTCCGGGTGAGTGTCGACGGCGTCGCGGGAGAGCTCCGGTGCGAGGTCGTGAACGGTCGCGCGGCGCGGCGCGGCACGGCCGACGCGGGCATCGGGCTCGGCCTGGTCAGCATGGAGGAACGGGTGAGGGCACTGGACGGCGAACTCACCGCGGGCCCGACCGGTGACGGCGGCTTCCGCGTCGTGGCCACGATGCCGTTGGAGCGTGCGGATGTCTGAGCAGATGAGTGTGCTGGTGCCTGAGCAGATCAGCGTGCTCGTCGTGGACGACGAGCCGGTCATCCGCGCCGGACTGAGCGCGATCCTGGACAGCCAGGCGGACATCACCGTGGCGGGCACCGCGGACGACGGTGAGGAAGCCGTCGAGGCGTGCGCGCGGCTGCGGCCTGACGTACTGCTGATGGACATCCGGATGCCGCGCCGCGACGGTCTGTGGGCGCTGGCCGAACTGGGCCGCCGGAGACTGCTCGGGCCGGGGCACAGCCGGGTGCTCATGCTGACGACGTTCGATCTGGACGCGTACGTCGACGACGCGCTCGCCGCCGGGGCGTCCGGTTTCCTGCTGAAGAACAGTTCGTACGAGGAACTGACCGGGGCCGTCCGTGCCGCGGCGGCCGGGCACAGCGCGCTGAGCCCCGCGGTGACCCGGCGGATCATCGAGGGCCATCTCGACGGCCGACGCCGCCCCAGCGACCAGGAGCTGGCCCGGCTGAGGGACCTCACCGAGCGGGAGGTCGACGTACTGCGTCTGATCCGGGACGGCCTGAGCAACGCCGAGATCGCCGACCGGCTCGTCGTCAGCCTGCACACCGTCAAGACGCACGTCAGCCGCGTCCTGACGAAGACCGGCTGCCAGAGCAGGGCGCAGGCGGCGGTGCTGGCCAGGAACACCCTGTCCTGACGCGCCCCGGTGGGTGGCCGGGGCGCGTCAGGGCGGCGAGACGCCGGGAATCGCGGAGTCATTCCTTGGAGTGACCCCGCGTCGCCGGGAAGCCCGCCAACGAGCGATGTACCGGGCGCGCGCCGCTGACTGAATGGTCGGTGTGCGCGGAAGCCGCCGAAAGGCGGCTCGACGGGTGACTGCCAGGTCCCTTCGCGCACCAGCAACTGTCATGCGTGAAAGGGAACTTGCCATGTTCGTACATACTCCGTCCCGCCGTCACCGGATCCGTCGGGGAGCGCTGACCATGGCGTTGGCGACCTGCATGGGCGCCGCGCTCGTGAGCTGCTCGGATGCGGGGTCGGCCGGGGCCAGGCCGGCGGCCGGGCGGAGTGCGGCGGACACAGCGGCCGCCGAGCGGCTGGCCGGCCTCGCGCGGAAGGCAGCGGACACCGGCTCCCTGGGCGTCATCGTCCGCGTCGACTCCGGCGACGGGAAGCCCGTCGAGATCGCCCGGCAGGCCGCCTGGACGAAGGACGATCACCGCCTCGCCGTCGGCGACCGGTTCCGGGTCGGGTCCAACACCAAGACGCTCACCGCGACGCTCGTCCTGCAACAGGTCGCCGAGAAGAGGATCGGCCTCGGCGACACGGTCGAGAAGTGGCTGCCCGGACTGGTCGAGGGCGGCGAGCACATCACCGTACGGATGCTGCTCAACCACACCAGCGGCCTGGGAGACTTCCTGCTGACGCCGCAGTTCCTGCCCTCCCTCACCGGTCAGGTCAAGCGCACCTGGACACCGGAGAAGCTGCTCGGCATCACGCCCGAACAGGACCCGCCGACCGAGCCCGGCAAGACGTACTCGTACAGCAACGCCAATTACGAGGCGCTGGGGCTGATTCTCGAGAAGGCCACGGGGAGCGGCCTGGCCGAGCTGATCAAGAAGAGGATCACCGGGCCGCTCGGCATGAAGGACTCCTACCTCGCCACGAAGGCCGACTGGAACACCCGGCAGCACGTGACCGGCTACGAGCCGGACGCCGGGCGCTTGAAGGCCATCCTCTCCCGAACCGTTGACCTGCCCGAAGGCGTCGGATTCGCCGGTGCCGAGCGTTCCGGGGACACCATCGACACCTCTGCCATCGACCCGAGCTGGTCCTGGGCGGCGGGCGGCATGGTCTCCACCGCACAGGACTGGCAGCGCTTCCTGACCGCGCTGATCTCCGGCGAGCTGCTGCCCGAGGCGCAGCTGAAGCAGATGCGCACCACGGTCGCCGCTCCCGAGGAGGGCGGTGGCTACGGACTGGGGTTGATGCGAGTGGACACCTCCTGCGGCACCGTCTGGGGGCACACCGGCGGCC
>NZ_JASKYR010000656.1:0-4669 GCF_041028215.1 Streptomyces flavofungini | reverse complement strand
CGCGCGCGTAGCGCCGCATCATCTCCTCGTAGGTGACGACGTCGGGGCCGCCGATGTCGAAGGCGCGGTTCACCTCCGCGGGCATGTCCGCGCTGCCGACGAGGTAGCGCAGGACGTCGCGGACGGCGATGGGCTGGATGCGGGTGCCGACCCAGCTCGGCGTGACCATGACCGGCAGCCGCTCGGTGAGGTAGCGGAGCATCTCGAAGGAGGCGGAGCCGGAGCCGATGATGACGGCCGCGCGCAGCACGGTGGCGGGCACGTCGGCGGCCAGGAAGATCTCCCCGACCTCGGCCCGTGAGCGCAGGTGCGGCGAGAGGGCGGCGGTCGGTACCCCGGTCGGCACGAGGCCGCCCAGGTAGACCACGCGCCCGACGCCCGCGGCGGCGGCCTGCTCGGTGAAGGTCCGCGCCGCCCTGCGGTCGGTGTCCTCGAAGCCGGGGCCCGTGTTGAGCGCGTGCACCAGGTAGTACGCCACGTCGATGCCGCGCAGCGCCCCGGCGAGCGACTCCGCGTCGGTGACGTCGCCTCGTACGACCTCCACCTGGGAGGCCCACGGATGGTCGCGCAGCTTCTCGGGGGTGCGGGCCAGGCAGCGCACGCGGTGCCCGGCCGCGAGCAGCTCGGGGACGAGCCGCCCGCCGATGTAGCCGGTCGCTCCCGTCACCAGGATGTGCCGCTCCTGCTCGGTGCCCGTCTCCGCCTGACCGCTCATCGACCGCTCCGCACGTTGGCTCCGCCGGACCCCGGGTGGGCCCCTGCCGTCCCTGTCGTCCTACTGCCCATGGTGTCCTTCTGCCCCATCTTCCGTCGGATCGGACATTCCGGCACTCGGCTAGCGTGGGGGACGATTTCGGAACGCGCGGCATGGAGGAAACACGGTGCACGGTGAGTACAAGGTCCCCGGCGGCAAGCTCGTCGTGGTGGACCTGGACGTGAGGGACGGCGTGCTGCGGCACGTGCGCGTGGCCGGTGATTTCTTCCTTGAGCCGGACGAGGCGCTGGAGGCGATCAACGGCGCGCTGGAGGGCGCGCCCGCCGACACCGACGCCGCGGGTCTCGCGGCCCGCGTCGAGGCGGCGCTCCCCGAGGGCACCACGATGTACGGCCTCACCTCGGAGGGGCTCGGTGTCGCGGTGCGCCGCGCCCTGGCCCAGGCGACGAACTGGACCGACTACGACTGGCGGCTCGTGCACGACGGTCCGCAGGCGCCCGCCCTGCACATGGCGCTGGACGAGGTCCTGACCCAGGAGGTGGCGGCGGGGCGGCGCCCGCCGACGCTGCGGGTGTGGGAGTGGGCGTCCCCCTCGGTGATCATCGGCAGCTTCCAGTCGCTCTCCAACGAGGTGGACGCCGAGGCGGCGGTCCGGCACGGCATCGAGGTCGTGCGCCGTGTCTCCGGCGGCGGGGCGATGTTCGTGGAGCCCGGCAACACCATCACCTACTCCCTGTCCGTGCCGGACGCCCTCGTGCAGGGGCTCTCCTTCCAGGACAGCTACGCCTATCTGGACGACTGGGTGCTCGGCGCCCTCGCCGACATGGGCATCAAGGCGTGGTACCAGCCGCTGAACGACATCGCGACGGACGCGGGGAAGATCGCGGGGGCGGCGCAGAAGCGGGTGGTGGCTCCCGAGGGCGGCACGGGCGCGGTCCTGCACCACGTGACCATGTCCTACGACATCGACGCCGACAAGATGCTGGAGGTGCTCCGCATCGGCAAGGAGAAGATGTCGGACAAGGGCACGAGGAGCGCCAAGAAGCGCGTCGACCCGCTGCGCCGCCAGACGGGTCTGCCCCGCGAGGCGGTCATCGACCGCATGATCGCCTCCTTCGCCGCCCGCTACGGCCTCGCCCCGGACGGCGTGACGGAGGCGGAGTTCGCACGGGCCGAGGAGCTGGTGCGGACGAAGTTCACGAATCCGGAATGGACCGCGCGCGTGCCGTAGCGGCCGTACGGACCGTCAGCGGACGTACGGACCGTCAGCGGACGCGCGTGCCGTCAGCCGACGGCGGCGGGGCGGGCCGGGTCCCGGCCGCCCCCGCCCCCTCCTCGGCCCGCGGGCTCCGCTGCCAGGCGGTCGTGCCGAGCAGGCCCGTCTCGCCGATGTCGAGGCCGCCCTCCGGTTCGATGGTCTGGCGCGGGGCGCCCTCGGCGGGGCCGATCTCCACGTAGACGCCGCTGCCCTCGCGGGTGGCGGCGTCGACGGCCGAGTACCGCCAGACGAGCGAGGTGTACGCCGACTCCCCCGGCCGCAGCCGCACCCGGCGCGGCCCGGGGTCGTCCATGGTGGTCACCGGCTCGGTCCCCTTGAGCACGGTCACGTGGAAGAGCTGCCGGTCGAGGCCGCGGCGCGTCGACGTACCCGACCTCGGCATCGAGGCACCGGTGAGCGCCCGCGGCCTCGACCCCGACGGCGCCATCGACCCCCCGCCCTTCGAACAGCCCGACACCGTCGGCTGGTACGGCGGCGGCACCCGCCCCGGCGCTCCCGGAGTGGCCCTCTTCGTCGGCCATGTCGACACCAGGACCAGGCCCGCCGTCTTCTACGACCTCAGCGCGGTGCGCCCGGGACAGCAGATCCGGGTGGCCCGCGACGACGGCTCGACCGCGGAGTTCACGGTCGACGACGTCCAGGTCGTCACCCGCGACCGCTTCGACGCCGTCAAGGCCTACGGCCCGCACGAGAAGAACCGCGCGGAACTGCGCCTGATCACCTGCGGCGGCGCCTTCGACCGGGCCGCCCACACCTACACGGCCAACGTCATCGTCTCGGCGTACCTCACGGGGGTGCGGCGCTAGCGGGCCCGCCCGGGTCCTGGCGTGCGTTCACCGGGTCCGGCCGGCGGTTCGCTCCCCCCGGAGCCGCCGACCGGACCGGTTCCTCGACCGTGCGCGCACGAGCTGCGGGAGTAACCCGGCGGGCGCGGGAGGCTCTGGGGGGTGTTCCGGTACGGAAGGGTCGACCGGCCGGGGGCTGGGGCCGTGGGACGAACTCTAGGGCGAATGGGCGTGTGGGCCTAGGGGTAGTCGAGCCCGGACAACGACATCTCGCCTCCCCTGTCACTCCGTCATCAGCGCAGGTGGCACCCGTCGGCGGAGCTTCGGTAACAGCTCTTCCACAGCTCCGCGCGCGAGGCGGGCGGACCTCGTGGGCAGGGGAGGCGTATGCCAGGATTGAGGCACCGACAGTGCACCCAAGGGGGAGTGGATGTACCGCAAGAACACCGGCCGCGGACCTGGGTTCGCGGCCAGGGGGGTGCGGACGGGAGCGGCGCTCGCGGGGGCCGCGCTGCTCCTTACCGCTTGCTCCTCCTCCGGTGACGACCCGGGCAGCGACTCGGGTACGCCGGTGAAGCAGCAGCCCAAGGGCACGGACCCCTACTGGGTCAACCCCGAGGGCAACGCGGCCAAGCAGGTCGCCGCCTACGAGAAGGACGGCAAGAAGGACGAGGCCGAGCAGATAAGGAAGATCGCCGAACAGCCCGTCGCCGAGTGGCTCGTCCCGGAGAACGCGGAGGAGCAGGCGCGCGGCTTCACCGAGGCCGCGGCCAAGGCCGACCGCGACGCCCTGCTCGTCCTCTACAACATCCCGCACCGCGACTGCGGCCAGTACTCCGAGGGAGGCGCCGCCGACGGCAACGCGTACCGCGCCTTCGTCGACCAGGTGGCCAAGGGCATCGGCGACCGCCGCGCCACGGTCATCCTGGAGCCGGACGCCGTGCTCCACATGGTCGACAACTGCACGCCGGAGCAGTTCCACGAGGAGCGCTACGACCTCCTCAAGGGCGCCATCGGCAAGCTCAAGTCCCTGAAGAACACCAAGGTGTACCTGGACGCGGGCAACGCGGGCTGGAAGAACCCCGACTCGCTCTGGGAGCCCCTGAAGTGGTCCGGCGTCGAGCAGGCCGACGGCTTCTCGGTGAACGTCTCCAACTTCCAGACCACGAAGGACAGCGTCGCCTTCGGCAAGACGCTGTCCGCGAAGATCGGCAACAAGCCGTTCGTGGTGGACACCGCCCGCAACGGCAACGGCCCCTACGACAAGGGCAAGGACCCCTGGTGCAACCCGCCGGGCCGCGCGCTGGGCGAGGCGCCGACGACCAGGACCGACGATCCGCTCGTCGACGCGTACCTGTGGATCAAGCGTCCGGGCGAGTCGGACGGCACGTGCCGGGGCGGCCCCAAGGCTGGCCAATGGTGGCCCGAATACGCGTTGGACCTGGCAAAGGCTCCCTAGGGGCGCGGGGAACTGCGCGAGCAACCACACGAAAGCCGCAGTCGCGTCTGCTCGGTGACCCGGCAGATGCGACTGCGGCTTCTCGTGGGCTGAGCGCGCAGTTCCCCGCGCCCCTTACGGGGCTACGGCACCCGCACCCACCGCGCCTTGCTCGGCGTGCCCTGGTCGTCCGTCACGAACAGCATGTACCAGCCGGACTCGACCAGGCTGCGGTTCTTGGGGAGCGTCACGGTGACGCCGTCCGCGGACTTCTTCAGGTCCAGCGCGATCGACGTCTGGTCGATGTCCGTGACGTGCGTCGACGCGCTCGGCTTGATGAGGCGGGCCGTCCTGATGGACGAGGCGTGCTTGGTCGGGAACGTTCCGGACCCGCCACGGGCGATCTTCTTCGGGCCCTCGCCCAGAGCCGGCTGCGAGCCGTGGTACAGATA
>NZ_JASKYR010000655.1:0-5057 GCF_041028215.1 Streptomyces flavofungini | reverse complement strand
GCCCCGCAGGGTGGCGGAGAGGAATCCGGCGGCGAAGGCGTCACCCGCGCCGACGGGGGCGACGACGTCCACGTGCAGGGCGGGCTGGAAGGCCGGGTCCTCGCCGTGGCGGTACACGGTGGCGCCCCTGCTGCCCTGCTTGACGACGAGGGTGGCCGGTTCGGGCAGGGCGGCGCGGATCGCGTCGGGGCCGCCGGAGACGCCCCAGGCCGCGGCGGCCTCGTCCTCGCCCACGAAGACGAGGTCGGCGCCGCGGGCGAGGTCGAGCAGGACGGAGGGGTCCGCGGCGGCGTCCTTCCAGAGGCCGGGGCGGTGGTTGACGTCGAAGGAGAGAAGCGGGGCGCGGTCCGGGCGCCGGGCGCAGAGATGGCGTACGAGGGCCAGGCAGTCGGCGGAGAGCGCGGGTGTGATGCCGGACAGGTGCAGGACGCGGCCCGAGGTGAGCGCGTCCTCGTCGACGGAGCCCGGGGACATGGCGGAGGCGGCCGATCCCGCGCGGTAGTAGACGACCTCGTGGGCGTCGGTGTCGCGGTCGTCGGCGGTGCGGAAGTAGATGCCGGTGGGGCGGTGCGGGTCGCGGCCGACGGCGGAGGTGTCGACGCCGTAGCGGGCGATGGTCTCGACGAGGTGGTCGCCGAAGCCGTCGGCGCCGACGCGGCTGACCCAGCGGGTGGTGTGCCCGGCGGCGGCGAGGGCGCAGAGGACGTCKGMSCCSKCGCCGCCGATCCCGCGGTCGAAGGAGGGCACGTCGGCGAGGCGGCCGGGGCGTGCGGGCAGGAAGGTGACCATGGACTCGCCGAGCGCCACGACGTCGACGTCCACTGCCATCCGCGCGGCTGCCTGTGTGGTCACGATCTTTCAGCCCCTCGACCGACTCCCCGGATCTGTTGACCCGGGTCTCCGGATCCGTTGACCCGGCGTTGGCTCGGATGTTAGACAGCAGTAAGCGACATACGCAATGACTGTTGCACATAATGCAACGGCCTCTTGAATGCACTCCTGGAGGAGGCGCCCATGGCCGCCGACAACGCCGTCGAACGTCCCGCGGAAGGTCCCACGGCAGGTTCCGCCGACCCGCTGGGCGCGCTCGCGGACGAGCGGGTCGACCACCGCTTCAAGGGGCTGCCGCCGGATGCCGGGGGGCTGACGGTCGGGGAGCTCGCGGCCCAGCGCAGGAACCTCTTCACCGGCGGGTTCACCACCCCCGTGCTCGCCCTCTCCGCCGAGCGCCTCGCGCACAACCTCGCCCTCATGGAGACCTACGCCGAACGGCACGGGCTCGCCTTCGCGCCGCACGGCAAGACGTCGATGGCCCCGCAGCTCTTCAGGCGGCAGCTCGACCACGGGGCGTGGGGCATCACACTCGCGGTGCCGCATCAGGTGCGGGTGGCGCGGGCGTTCGGCGTTCCGAGCGTCTTCCTCGCCAATGAACTCGTCGACGCGGCGGCGCTGCGCTGGCTCGCCGGTGAGCTCGGCGCCGACCCGTCCTTCCGCTTCGTCTGCTACGTCGACTCCGTGCGCGGGGTCGGCGCGATGCACGCCGCGCTCAGCGCGGCGGGGGCGACGCGGCCGGTGGACGTCGTCATCGAGCTGGCGGCGGGCGACGGGGCGCGGACCGGGGCGCGGACCGAGGCCGAGTGCTTCGAGATCGCCGATGCGGTCGCCGCCGCCGACACGCTGCGGCTCGTGGGGGTCGCCGGGTACGAGGGCGAGGTGCCGCGGGTGTCGACGGAGACCGTCACCGCCTGGCTGCGGCGGCTCGTCGCGCTCCTCGTCGATCTGGACAAGGCGGGGCGGTTCGCGGATCTGCCGGAGGTGGTGGTCAGCGCGGGCGGCAGTGCGTGGTTCGACGCCGTGGCGTCGGTCTTCGCGGAGGTTCCCGAGCTGTCGCTGCCGGTGCTCAAGCTGCTGCGCTCGGGGGCGTACGTGTCGCACGACGACGGTCACTACCGGCACCTCACCCCCTTCAACCGCGTCCCGCAGGAGGGCGCGCTCGAACCGGCGTTCCGGCTCTGGGCGCAGGTGGTGTCCCGCCCGTCGCCGGAGCAGGCGTTCACCAACGCGGGGAAGCGCGACGCGGCGTACGACCTCGATCTGCCCGAGGTGCAGGTCGTGCGGGGCGACGGGGGCGTCGGGGCYSMGMSSRSCRCKRSKGGCTCAGTACCGCTCCGGAGGCGGAGCTCGGCGTCGGTGACTGGGTGGGGATGGGGCTCTCGCACCCCTGCACGGCGTTCGACAAGTGGCAGCTGATCCCGCTGGTCGAGGCGGACGGAACGGTCACGGACTACATCCGCACCTTCTTCTGAGCCCTGGTTCCGCCCCGCGTCATCCGTCACCCCGCCACCCCGAAGGAGTCGCGCCATGGACCTCGTGATCCGCGACGCACGCGTCATAGACGGCACCGGAAACCCCTCCTACCGCGCCGACATCGGCGTACACGAGGGCAGGATCACCGAGATCCGGCGAGAGGGAGCGGGCGGCCCCCGCCTCACGGGCCTCTGCACCCTGGACGCCCAGGGCCTCGCCCTCTCCCCCGGCTTCATCGACATGCACGCCCACAGCGACCTGGCCCTGCTCAGGGACCCGGAGCACGTCGCGAAGGCCGCCCAGGGCGTCACCCTCGAAGTCATCGGCCAGGACGGCCTCAGCTACGCCCCGGTCGACGACCGCACCCTCGCCCAGGTCCGCCAGGCCATCACCGGCTGGAACGGCGACGGCAGCGACATCGACTTCACCTGGCGCACGGTCGGCGGGTACCTGGACGCGCTCGACGGTGCCCACGGCGGCCACGGCATCGCGGTGAACGCCGCGTATCTCGTCCCGCAGGGCACGGTGCGGATGTACGCCGTGGGCTGGGACGACCGCCCGGCCACGCCGGAGGAGCTGAGCCGCATGCGGCAGCTCGTCGCGGAGGGGATGCGGGAGGGCGCCGTCGGCATGTCCTCGGGGCTCACCTACACCCCCGGGATGTACGCCGACGACTCCGAACTGACCGAGCTCTGCAAGATCGTCGCCGCCCACCAGGGCTACTACTGCCCCCACCACCGCAGCTACGGCGCGGGCGCCCTCCAGGCGTACGAGGAGATGGTGAACCTCACGAGGACCGCGCACTGCCCGCTGCACCTGGCCCACGCCACCATGAACTTCGGCGTGAACAAGGGCAAGGCCCCCGACCTGCTCGCCCTCCTGGACGACGCCCTCGCCGAGGGGGCGGACATCACGCTCGACACGTACCCCTACACGCCCGGCTGCACGACCCTCGTCGCGATGCTGCCGAGCTGGGCGAGCGAGGGCGGGCCCGACGCGATCCTGGCCCGGCTCCAGGACGACGCGACCGCCGAGAAGATCCGCCACCACATGGAGGTGATCGGCGCGGACGGCTGCCACGGCGTGCCGATCGAGTGGGACACGATCGAGATCTCCGGTGTCTCCGACCCGGGGCTCGCCTCCTGTGTCGGCAAGACGGTCCAGCAGTCCGCCGACATGCGCGGCGAGGCCCCCTGGATCACCGCCCGCCGCCTGCTCATCGACGACAGGCTGGGGTCGACGATCCTCCAGCACGTCGGCCACGAGGAGAACGTCCAGGCGATCATGCGCCACCCGGTGCACACCGGCGGCAGCGACGGCATCCTCCAGGGCTTCAAGCCGCACCCGCGGGCCTACGGGACGTTCCCGCAGTACCTCGGGCGCTACGCGCGCGAGCTGGGCGTGATGTCCCTGGAGGAGACCGTCGCGCACCTCACCTCACGGCCCGCCGCCCGGCTGCGGCTGGCCGACCGCGGGCTCGTCCGCGAGGGCTACCGCGCCGACCTGGTGCTCTTCGACCCCGAGACGGTCGCCGCGGGCTCCACCTTCGAGGCGCCCCGCACGCTGCCCACCGGCATCCCGCACGTCCTGATCGACGGCAGGTTCGTGATGCGCGACGGCCTGCGCACGGACGTCCTCGCGGGACGTGCCGTACGCAGGACGCCGTGAGCGGTCCGGTACGGCGGGGGCCCTAGCGTTCAGCGGCCGGCCGGGGCAGGCCGCAGCCCCGGCGGCCGAGGTCGATCTTGCTGTCGTGGACGACGCACGGCACGATCCGGTACGTCTGCTGGGCGTAGTTGATGCCCTTGCGGACGGTGACGTTGCCCTTGCGGTCCACCTCGCAGGGGTTGTTGAGGGTGCAGCGTTCGCCGTCCTCGTTGCCGGTGTTGTTGATCGCGGCGACCTTGCCGGTCTTCACGTCGATCACCGGCGAGCCGGATGTGCCGCCGATGGTCTGGCAGGCGGGGGTGTAGCGGACGGAGTCCTTCCAGGTCCAGTCCCCCTCCTTCAGGCGGTACACGAAGCCGTCGATGTCGCAGCTGTAGACCTTCTTCCAGTACCCGGAGACGACCTTGATGGGCCGGTTCTTCACCGGGTGCCTGCCGTCGAGCTCCAGGGCCCTGATGCCGTACTTCTGCTGGATCTCGCCGTAGGTGCTGGTCAGCTGGTAGAGCGTGACGTCGGTGTCCGTCATCGTCGCGTAGCTGACCTTGCTGGCCTTGAGGGTGGCCTTCTCGGCGCCCGAGGCGTCGAGGAGCTTGACGGAGCGGGTCGAGGGCCGGTCGACCACGACCTCGCCGGGACCGAGGAAGCCGGTCTCCAGACAGTGTCCGTTGGTGGCGACGAGCGCCGGGTCGTCCGCCTGCGAGCGGGGCACGCGCACGACGGAGCCGGAGCAGTTGCTCAGGGCCACGGTCCCGGCGAAGGTGACGTCCTTGGCGGGTTCCTTGCCGGTGGGCGCGGAGGACGACGCGGCGACGGCGGGTGCGACGCCGAGGCAGACGACGGCCAGAGCGAGCGACGACGCGCCCGCGAGAGCTTTGCTCTTCATGGTTCTCATGAAACGGAGCCCCCTCCATGTCGATGTCATGCGCATTCTTGGGGGCCATCGAACAGACGGACAAGAGGGGGGAAGGCTTACGTCTCATTCGCGCGGCGTGACGCGCACGGAGTGCTTCCCCGGGCCCGAACGGAGCCTCAGCACGCGGGACTTGGCGTCCCAGCCGACCACCGTCCCGCCCTCCACGCGC
>NZ_JASKYR010000654.1:0-3677 GCF_041028215.1 Streptomyces flavofungini | reverse complement strand
CAACAGGCTCCGGAGGGCCGTGGTCAGGGGCGCGGGGAACTGCGCACAACAGGCCCCGAAGGGCCGTTGTCCAGGGGCGCGGGAAGCTGCGCGCAACAGGCCCGAAGGGCCGTTGTCCAGGGGCGCGGGGAACTGCGCGCCAAGCCCCCACGAACCCGCAGAGAAACCCGCCGCACAGCAGAGACCCCCTAGCCCGCACACACAAAAGTGGGCCCGCGTCTCACACGAGACGCGGGCCCACTTTCAACCAGCTAGGCCAGAGGCCAGCTCACGCAAGGAGCTCCCGCGCCAGCTTCGCCGTCTCGGTCGGCGTCTTGCCGACCTTGACGCCGGCGGCCTCAAGGGCCTCCTTCTTGGCGGCGGCGGTGCCGGAGGAACCGGAGACGATGGCACCCGCGTGGCCCATCGTCTTGCCCTCGGGCGCCGTGAAACCGGCGACGTAGCCGACGACCGGCTTCGTCACGTTGGCCTTGATGAAGTCCGCCGCGCGCTCCTCCGCGTCGCCGCCGATCTCACCGATCATGACGATCAGGTCGGTGTCGGGGTCGGCCTCGAACGCCTCAAGGGCGTCGATGTGCGTCGTGCCGATGACCGGATCGCCACCGATGCCGACGGCCGAGGAGAAGCCGATGTCACGCAGCTCGTACATCATCTGGTACGTCAGCGTGCCGGACTTCGAGACCAGGCCGATACGGCCCGGCTTCGTGATGTCGCCCGGGATGATGCCCGCGTTCGACTGACCCGGCGTGATCAGACCCGGGCAGTTCGGGCCGATGATGCGGGTCTTGTTGCCCTTCGACTTCGCGTACGCCCAGAAGGCGGCGGAGTCGTGGACGGCGATGCCCTCGGTGATGACGACGGCGAGCGGGATCTCGGCGTCGATCGCCTCGACGACGGCGGCCTTGGAGAAGGCCGGCGGCACGAAGAGGACGGACACGTTGGCGCCCGTGGCCTCCATGGCCTCCTTGACCGAGCCGAAGACCGGTACCTCGGTGCCGTCGAAGTCGACCTTCGTGCCCGCCTTGCGCGGGTTCACGCCGCCGACGATGTTGGTGCCGTCACCCAGCATGAGCTTGGTGTGCTTCATGCCCGTGGCACCGGTCATGCCCTGGACGATGACCTTGCTGTCCTTGTTGAGGAAGATAGCCATGGCTGTTCTGTCCCTCGTCCCTTACTTCGCGGCCGCGAGCTCGGCGGCCTTGTCGGCCGCGCCGTCCATGGTGTCCACGCGCTGCACGAGCGGGTGGTTGGCGTCGCTCAGGATCTTGCGACCCAGCTCCGCGTTGTTGCCGTCGAGGCGCACGACCAGCGGCTTCTCGACCTTCTCGCCCTTGGAGGCGAGCAGCTCCAGGGCCTGCACGATGCCGTTGGCGACCTCGTCGCACGCGGTGATGCCACCGAACACGTTGACGAAGACGGACTTGACGTCCGGGTCGCCGAGGATGATCTCCAGGCCGTTCGCCATGACCTCGGCGGAGGCGCCGCCACCGATGTCGAGGAAGTTGGCGGGCTTCACACCGCCGTGGTTCTCACCGGCGTACGCGACGACGTCCAGCGTCGACATGACCAGACCGGCACCGTTACCGATGATGCCGACCTCGCCCTCGAGCTTGACGTAGTTGAGGTCCTTGGCCTTGGCAGCAGCCTCGAGCGGGTTGGCTGCGTCCTTGTCCTCGAGCGCCGCGTGGTCGGCCTGGCGGAAGTCGGCGTTCTCGTCGAGCGAGACCTTGCCGTCCAGGGCCAGGATGCGGCCGTCCTTGGTCTTCACCAGCGGGTTGACCTCGACGAGGAGCGCGTCCTCGGCGACGAAGGTGTCCCACAGGGTCACCATGACCTCGGCGACCTTCTCGGCGACCTCGGCCGGGAACTTCGCCTGGGCGACGATCTCGCGGGCCTTCTCGATCGTGACACCCTCGTTGGAGTCGACCGGGACCTTCGCGAGGGCCTCGGGGGTCTTCTCCGCGACCTCCTCGATATCCATGCCGCCCTGCACCGAGGCCATGGCCAGGAAGGTGCGGTTGGTGCGGTCGAGGAGGTACGAGACGTAGTACTCCGCCTCGATCTCCGGGGACAGCTCGGCGATCATCACCTTGTGGACCGTGTGGCCCTTGATGTCCATGCCGAGGATGTCCGTCGCACGAGCGACGGCCTCGTCCGGGTCCGCCGCCAGCTTCACGCCGCCGGCCTTGCCGCGGCCACCGACCTTCACCTGCGCCTTGACGACCGACTTGCCGCCCAGTCGCTCGGTGGCCTCGCGCGCCGCCTCAGGCGTGTCGATGACTTCACCGGCCAGCACCGGTACACCGTGCTTGGCGAAGAGGTCCCTCGCCTGGTACTCGAACAGGTCCACGCGCGTCCGTCCCTTTTCCGTGATCTCGCTGCGATCTCGCTGCTTTGGTGTCAGCTGTCTGCGTGGGCGTGCCGCGGAGGGCAACGTGACTGCGCTGTCACAAGGGAGGCGTAGGACGGAGTCCGGTACGCGGCATGTCCGTCTCGCAGGTTATCGCCGTGGGCGGTGCCTCCCTAAATCGCAGATCACATTTGGGCGGTGATGACGGTCACAGATCGGGCGCCGCCAGACACCGGAACGGGTCCTCCGGTGCCCCGGAGCCGCCCGTTCGCTCCCGTTGCTCCGGCAATCGGACCGTGCACGAGAGGTGTGTCACCCTCCCGCCCGTACGGCCGTGTCCGGTAGGGGCAGGGGCCGCCTCCCGATCGCCGCGGCCATCACCTCCGGGAAGAGATCCGGGGTGCAGGCGAAGGCCGGCGCGTCCAGCGCGGCGAGCGCAGCGGCGTGCTCACGGTCGTACGCGGGCGTCCCCTCGTCGGAGAGCGCGAGCAGCGTCACGAACCGCACTCCGGAGGCCTGCATCGCCGCGACCCGCTTCAGCATCTCGTCCCGGATGCCGCCTTCGTAGAGGTCGCTGATCAGGACGACGACGGTGTCGGCGGGCCGGGTGATCTGCGACTGGCAGTACGCCAGGGCCCGGTTGATGTCCGTGCCGCCGCCGAGCTGCGTCCCGAAGAGGACGTCCACCGGATCGTCGAGCCGCTCGGTCAGATCGACGACATCGGTGTCGAAGACGACGAGCCGCGTGTTCAGCGACCGCATGGAACCGAGCACCGCACCGAACACCGAGGCGTAGACGACGGACGCCGCCATCGAACCCGACTGGTCGATGCAGAGGATGACCTCCTTCTTCACGGACCGCGAGGCCCGCCCGTACCCGATGAGCCGTTCGGGGACGACCGTCCGGTGCTCCGGCAGGTAGTGCTTCAGGTTGGCCGCGATCGTGCGGTTCCAGTCGATGTCGTGGTGGCGCGGCCTGCTGACGCGCGCGCTGCGGTCGAGCGCCCCGGTGAGGGTGGAACGGGTCCGCGTCGCGAGGCGCTTCTCCAGGTCCTCGACGACCTTGCGCACGACGGCCCGCGCGGTCTCCTTGGTCGCCTCCGGCATGGCCTTGTTGAGCGAGAGCAGCGTTCCCACCAGGTGCACGTCCGCCTCCACGGCCTCCAGCATCTCCGGTTCCAAGAGCAGCGCGGAGAGCCCGAGCCGGTCGATGGCGTCACGCTGCATCACCTGAACGACGGACGCCGGAAAGTACGTCCGGATGTCTCCGAGCCACCGCGCCACGGACGGTGCGGACCCGCCGAGCCCCGCACTCCGCTCCCGCCCC
>NZ_JASKYR010000653.1:0-3920 GCF_041028215.1 Streptomyces flavofungini | reverse complement strand
CGCAGCCGCCGACGACCGAGGAACCGCCCACCTCGCCGGACAACTCGGACCCGGCGAGCCGCTCGGCGGGCACCAGCGCCGCGGGCCCGTCCGACGCGGTCTCCGACGGGCCGACGGCGACCGGGTCGCTCTGAGGGGTCCTCGGCCTCAGAACAGCCGCAGCTTGTCGTCCTCGATGCCGCGCAGCGCGTTGTAGTCGAGGACGGCGCAGCCGATGCCGCGGTCCGTGGCGAGCACGCGGGCCTGCGGCTTGATCTCCTGGGCGGCGAAGATGCCCCGGACCGGCGCGAGATGCGGGTCGCGGTTCAACAGGTCCAGATAGCGCGTCAGTTGCTCGACGCCGTCGATCTCGCCGCGGCGCTTGATCTCGACGGCGACGGTCTGCCCGTCGGCGTCGCGGCAGAGGATGTCGACCGGGCCGATCGCCGTCATGTACTCGCGACGGATGAGCGAGAAACCTTCGCCCAGTGTCTCGATCCTGTCGGCGAGCAGTTCCTGAAGGTGTGCTTCCACGCCGTCCTTGATGAGACCGGGGTCCACGCCGAGTTCGTGCGAGGAGTCGTGGAGGACTTCCTCCATCGTGATGATGAGCTTCTCGCCCGCCTTGTTCACGACCGTCCACACACCGGCGTCGTCCCCCGTTCCCTCCTTCAGGGTGCAGGGCGGAGACATCCAGTTGAGGGGCTTGTAGGCCCGGTCGTCCGCGTGGATCGAGACGCTCCCGTCCGCCTTCACAAGGATCAGGCGGGGGGCCGAGGGGAGATGGGCGGTGAGCCGGCCCGCGTAGTCCACGGAGCATCGGGCAATGACGAGACGCATGGGGCGCAACGCTACTCGACCCGGGGCGGTGCGCGCGATTCGCCTGTCAGCCGCTGGTGACGCCCGCGCGCACCGCACCACTTGTCCGCCGATGGCCCTGTTCGATCCTGGCCGGTTATGCGCCCAATCTCCTGGTGCGGTGCCCGACCGGTGCCTACCGTAGAAGCGGGAGGTCGCCATCCGTGCACGCTGCGTAGGCGGACTCTTCATCCCTGTCCGTAGGCCCCCGCTCCCCGGGGGTGCGAGAGGAGAACCCATGTCGCTCGACGTCTCACCGGCACTGTTGGAACAGGCCGAGCGAGGCGAGGTCGACGAAGCAGCATTCGTCGACTGCGTCCGGACCTCCCTGCCTTACGCATGGGAGATGATCAGCTCCCTGGTGGCTCAGCTGAAGGTCGACGGTGGAGAGTTCGCCGACAACCAGACGCCGCCGCCGGACGAGCAGGCACGTGGGCAGCTGCTGCGCGCGCTCGCGAGTGACGCGATTCGCGGGGCACTTCAGCGGCACTTCGGAGTACGACTGGCGTTCCAGAACTGCCACCGTGTGGCGGTGTTCCCGCTGGACTCGTCAGTGGACGACCGGCTCGCCCGATTCACCTCGATTCGGGGCCAGCTGCTCAATCAGTCTCCCGAACTCCGGGACTGCTGACGGTTGTTGCCGCCGTTCCGGACGCGGGAGGTGTGACGGTCCGGAGCGGCGGCTTCCGCCTCAGCCGAGCTGGGGCAGCACCTCGGCCCCGAGCCTTCGTACGTTCTCCTCGGTGGTCGCGAGGTCGCCCGAGCCTTCGACGAGCAGAGCGAAACGGGTGATCCCCGTCCGCTCCGAGGTGGCGGAGATCCGGTCGGCGCACACCTGCGGGGTGCCCACGGGGTGCAGCCCGCAGAGCATCTCGGTGTAGGCCAGCGGATCGCGCATGGCGCGCTTGCGGCCATCCACCGTGACATGTGCCTCAAGGCCCTGCCTGAGCCAGCCCGGCATCGCTTTCTGTAACGTCTCGGCGGCCTCCAGGCGGCGGTCCGCGATCTGCACGACCCCCGCGGAGACATGGCCCGAGGCGGCGAGCACCTCCGGGGGATGCCCCGCAGCACGTGCGTGCCGATTCCACAAGGCCACCATTTCGGCCTTCTCGTCGTCGCCCACATGCATGCCGAGCAGCATGGGCAGTCCGCGCTGCGCGGCGAGCCGCACACTCGACGGCGAGGTGCAGGCGACGATCACCTCGGGGCCGCTCGCGCCGTGGCCGTTGAGCGCCTCCTGCGGCCGTGGCACGACATCGACCTCGCGGAAGGAGAACCGCCCCCCGGAGCCGCCGACCCTGGGCTCGCGCAGCCACCTGAGCAACAGGTCCAGGGAGTCCGGGAACCCTTTCTCATACGCCTCCAGGCCCGGTCCGAAGACCTCAAGGTCCACCCAGGGGCCGCCGCGCCCGACACCGAGCGAGAACCTGCCGCCGGACGTGATGTGCAGCAGCGCGGCCTGTTCGCCGAGGGCCACCGGGTGTACGGTCGGCAGCACGCTGACGGCGGTGCCGACCCGGATCCGCCGCGTGCGCCCCAGCAGCAGCGCCGCCAGGGTCGTCGCCGACGGGCAGGTGCCGTACGGCACGAAATGGTGCTCGGCGAGCCAGACCGAGTCGAGGCCCGCCTCCTCGGCCACCTCGGCGGACCGCACCGCCCGGTGCAGTGCTTCCCCCTGCCCCTGTCCGGGGAACTGGGCGGCCAGAACAAAACTACCTACACGCATCGAACTCCTGCCTCCTTGGCGCCGACGCAGGCACTCCCCCTACGGGCAACAACGCGTGACACGTGCCAAAGGCACGGCTTGGCATGAAGATTGTTGGATTTTCCGTGCAGCCTGTGTCCGTGCGGTGCGGAGCGGGCCGCCCGCCGGTTCCGCACGGGTACCCATGGGCCTGGCGCGTAGGCTTGGGGCACCCCTGATCGCCGTACAGCCGTGAGGTGTTCCGTGTCCCCGCGTCGCAACCGCCCCAAGGGCGCCGGAGAGCCGAGTGCGTCCTCGGACGCGGAGCCGCCGGGCCGCTACGGAGGCTTCCAGAGCTCGGAGAGCTGGCAGGGCGAGGAGTGGAGCGTGCGCCACGTCGCGGGCGCGAGCGCGGCGGGCAAGCGCTACCGCTGCCCCGGCTGCGACCAGGAGATCCCCTCCAGCCTCCCGCACGTGGTGGCCTGGCCCGAGCACTCCGGCGTCGACGAGCGCAGGCACTGGCACAAGGCGTGCTGGAACGCGAAGGACCGCCGCGCCTCAAGGGTGCAGCGGTCCCGCAACGCGCCGAGGTACTGACCGGTCCTGGCCCCTACACGTCGCGCTTCTCGAGCAGGGCGAAGGCGCCGCCGACCGCGAGCACCGTCACCACGATCAGCACGACGAGCTGCGACGTGCCGTTGGCGCTGTTCACACCGTCGGCGCCGAAGATCATGGCCAGCGAGTTGATGGCGTTGTAGTCCGACATCTTCTCGGCGAGCGACTGCGTGCTCTCCCAGATCATCAGGAACGCGGGCAGGATCGCCGGGACGAGGACCACGCCCAGCATCGCGGTGATGGCACCGGCGGAGTGGCGCAGCATCGAGCCGACGGCGAGCGCGAGCACGCCGAGCAGCGACACGTACAGGCCGCCCTTGAGGACCGTGCCCGCCCACGGGACGTCGCCCGCCTCGGAACCGCTGTTCATCGAGGACGTCGCGAGGCCCACGAGCAGCACGGAGCCCGCGGAGACGACGAACGCCACGGCGAAGAAGACCAGGATCTTCGCCAGCAGGACGCGGTGGCGCTGCGGCGAGGCCGTGAACGTAGTCCGGATCATGCCCGTGCCGTACTCCGACGAGGTCACGAGGACGCCGAGGGTGATCAGGCAGATCTGGCCCAGCATCAGGCCGAAGAACGCGGGGATCGTGAACGGCACGTCCTGGTAGTCGCTCGGCTTGGTGTTCGCGGCGGCGAGCAGGCCGATGCCGATGACCAGGAGCAGGAAGATGCCGAGGGTCCACATCGTCGAGCGGACCGACTTGATCTTCGTCCACTCGGAGGCGAGGGCGTTGCCGAGGTGGGTCTTCCTGACCGGGATCGGCGAGGTGTAGGCGTTGTT